>PLKR01000556.1:0-843 GCA_003140655.1 Acidobacteriaceae bacterium
CTGACATCCCCCGGATAGCTGAATAATAAGCCGAGGCGCAAAGGCCAGTGTCAAGGCTCTTCCACCGCGAACGCGGCGCGCGAAGCGCGGCCTTGACACTGGCCGGGCCTCGGCTATGCTCTGGCTATCCGGGGCATCTCATTCGGGAATGCCGCATCACAGACCTAGACCAAAACCCTGACTGATCTGATTCGTGTGCGTGGTTTGTGGTTCTATCTTGTGCGCTACTGGCTCTTGCTGAATCGCAGGAGAATGGGACACGTCGCGGCCTAGTTCTTGCCCGAGAGTCTGTGCGTTGTTCGTATAAATCTGGGCGTCATAGCGTCCACGCGAGACGGAAACGTAGGCCATACGGCTGTTGAGCAGATCCTTGGCACCTAGTTCAGTGTCCACGTGAATCAAGACACGGTCGGCAGTCTGTCCCTGGCTGGAGTGGCTGGTCATGGCATACCCATGATCGAGATGCGGATGCTTGTGCGGATCGAGTTCAACCATACGCCCACCGTCGATCTTCAAGCGCAGCCGCCCGTCTCCGTCGATGCTCTCGATGGTCCCCAACTCGCGGTTCGCAACTCTGAGGTTGTTGGCCGGCGCAGTGAGCTGAATGCGGTCGCCTACTGAAAAACTCCGCATCTCCTCCCGAAAGACTGAGACTCCCTGCTGCCTGCGCGGATCGTAAGTGCGCTGCGTGCCATCCTGCAGCTCGACTGTCAGCCGGTTGTTCGGCGCGTCGATGCTCTTCACCTGTGCGTACGTGCCTTTCCCGATGCCGGTTTCCTTCGATGCGCGCGAATAGCGCAGCACATCGCCCACCTCATAGCGCTCGGCCCATGTGCGGTCCGC
>PLKR01000556.1:890-6588 GCA_003140655.1 Acidobacteriaceae bacterium
GGCCTTGAATCTCATGGACTCGGCCCTGCCGGTCAAGATTCTGTATTGCTTCCAGTACTTCGCCCTGGGCAAGCTGCTCGACCACCTGTTTCAGTTCTGGGTCTTTCTGGCGCACAATCTCTTCGAGCTTCACCGTTTTCATACCAGCGTCCTGGAGCTGCGCGAAGGGCCTCCCGGCCTCAACCGCCTCATGTTGCCGCCGGTCGCCGACGAGCAACACACGTTCATTCGGATGGAGCCGGTTCAGAAACTCATGCACCTGCCTGGTCGATGCCAGCGAGGATTCGTCGAGTACATAGAGCCGTTTCTCCCCACTATCCGGCTGCAGTCCACGTACCAGATGCTTCTGTAGTGTAGATGTCTCCATGCCTGCTTCGCCGAGCTTCTGCGCCGCGCGGGACGTTGGCGTGAAACCTTCCACCCTGTAGCCCTCGGCCTCCGCGCCTTCGCGGACGACGGACAGAGTTGTCGTCTTGCCCGCGCCTGCGATGCCATCTAAACCGACAACCTTCTCCCGCGAAAGAAAGATTTCGTCTACTGCCTGGCGCTGCGACGCATTCAACTCCGGTGGCGGTCTTCCGTGGAGATGCGCACTTGCGGCGAGACCAGCATGGGATCGCCGTAGTCGCGCCGATTGCCTTCCTGCATCCGACCAACGATCTCACGCTCCATGCGTACCATCACGGCGGTTGTGTACTGTCTGCCAGCACCAAAGTGCGAGACTTCGCGGAACTCCCCGGCCTCGATCCGGCGCTCGAACTCCTGCCGGACCTGGGCATAAGTAGTTTCTCCCATGCCGCGCACCAGCGCTGTTTCGAGGATCGCGCGGCGGTCCTGCACTGCCGATCTCTCGAAGACATGATCGCGCGCCCATGTCACTGCCTGCTTCGCCTGAACCTCCGGCTCCGGCGTCTGGTATTGCCCATGTTGACGCGCCTGTGCGACAACGCGGTCCGCCTGATGCCCGTACTGTGCGGCCAACTCGCGGTGCCGCTGTAACACCTCTTCCGGCGACAGCAGTTCCTTGCGGTCGCGAGTACGGTGCGCCGCGATCTGTGCCGCCGCGGCTCCGTCGATTCCTTGTTCTCGGAGATGGTCTTTGATCTGTCCGCGTCGCGGACTGGAAGCCTCCAGATACTCCTTCGTGTAGCCTTTTACTTCCGGTTGTCCATGCTTGCCGCGCTCCAGTTCGTAGCCCAGTTTTTCCAGACGCAAAGCCAACTCCGATCGGTACACCGCCGTGGCGTAGCGCTGTGACACGAACATCTCGTGTGGCTGCAAAGCTCGCATTTGTTTCCCATTTTCAGGACCGTTCTCGCGCTCGGTCATGTTGAAGATCACGGCATGAGTATGAAGCTGGGGCGCAGCATAGCCATCAACGGGCCGCGCGGCGTCGTGCTCGAAAGTGGCGGCGATGAATTTTCCGGTCGTCTCTGGGGCATGGACATTGCCGATTCGCGCCTGCGTGTATCGTTCAAGCTCCTGAAGTGCCGCGCGTACACTCTCCCGATGGGCTTCTCGCACACGATCATCGCCGCCCACAAGCGCGGTAAGCGATACCGACTTCGGCGCAGAGAATGTGGCGTCCCACCCGGCGCGATGCTCGGCGCTGGTCACCTCTCTGCCGAATTTGCCTTCATAGGTTCTCGAAACTTGATGCCGGACAAGCTGCTCTTCGGTGTGCGGATGCTGGCCTTCACTCAGCCGCGCAAAGTGTTCGGAACCAACGGCACCTTGCAACCTCCACTGCTCGGCGAGTCTGCCCTGCCACTCACTGTGACCCCGCTGATCGCGGCTCCAGTAGTTCTGTTCCTGCGAAGCAAACTCCCGCACATGGTAGGTCTGCGCCTGGCTGGCTGACAGCGGTTTCGAGATCGTAAGCATAGAGAGCGTTCCTCAAGCGTGAAGTGGTGTTCTTGGCAATTTGTCTGTCAGTCGATTCCCCTCGTTCTCTCCCAAGCGAAATCCTCTTTGGGTTTGGTCTCGGGCGCACCGATGGTCGAACCATTGACGGTCGAACCAAAGAGCCCGAGCATCGGCTGGGTAGGCTTCTTCAGCGGATCGGCGCGAGAATTCGCGGGCACTGATGGCGCTGGTTTCGGCGCGCTCTCTGGCATCTGCCGCTGCGAAAATCTCGGCAGTCTGAATCGGATTCTGTCCATCTTTATCCTCCATCTCTGGATCAAACTTGGCCTAGGTCGGCCCCATTCGATCGTCTCCCGATCCCTCCATTTACGTGAGGACCGGTTAAGCAACATACTGCGCACAGCCAGTAGCAAAAGGAACATCGCGGCTAGCCAAAGCAACGGCGTCAAGAGCGAAAAGCTTCCGGGAAAAGGCATGGCACTCATGGCATACGAGCTCTTTCCTTTCGCCCGCGGGCGAAGAAGTCATCAAGCAGTTTGCGCGCCTGCTGGAGCTTTCGTGCGTCTGCCTGGTCGCGAATCTTGAGGACGGAATCAGGCGACAATTGTCCGCCTTCCGATGCCGCTTGAGAAGCTGCATGGAAGAGATTCAAGAGCGTATAACGCACCGCCCAGACTTCGGCCAATACGAATTCGGCGGGATCAGCGGGCCGCTGTCGCGCAGCGCACAGAGCGGTCCCGCGCAGCCACTCGGAGAGAGCCTGTCCCGCGCTTTCGGCGGCAGCTTCTATTTCTGCCAGTTCCTCGGGAGTCAGTCTCGTGGCCGCGGTCTTGGTGCGGAAGCCGGGCTTCGCCTCTTCTCCGAACGGCAAACTGGACTGTGGATCAGCTTGAACGCGGGGACCACTCATTGGACAAACCGCCTTGTTGCACTCCTGCGCTTGATTCCGCTGCGATTAAACTGCGTAATTGTTAGTTCACAGGAAGCCCTTGCGCTTCAACGCGTTTACGCGAGTCGATACTCTGGAGCCACCTTTCGCAAACAAACATCATTGTTCGATATCTCAGTCACTCAGCAGTTGACGAATTTTGTTGACGCAGCGAAAGTTAACCTGCGTAAACGCCGAAGTTTCATCTGGCGCTCCGCAGTTCCCAAATTGGGGGTGACGTGTCCACACTTCTTCCGGTGCGAAGCACCGCGTTCTTACAACTCGCCATACTCAAGAGCCAGCGCGTCCCACAGGCGGCGTACTTGCGGAGCCTGCCACGCGCGTCGAAACAGCTTCTTGATGGACTGCCAATCTTCGCCACGAAAGTTAAACGTAATTCCGTTGTCACCAGCGCGAAAATTCACGCCGATTTCGTCCTTCTCGTCAGCCACCGTGTACGCGAGAAAATAGCGGCCATTCCAGGAGATCAGCACCCGCCTTACATCCAGCCGTTCTAGGATCGTCCTGAATTCCGAAATCTTTGGGTATCCCTCCACGGGATAGAGCGGCGCAAGTCTTCCGGGGAAGGACAACCAAACAGAAAAGCCTTCGCTCGGCGAGCGCACGAATTCGAGACGGTAGTCGCCTTCTTCAAATTTCGGTAATGGCGGATTCAACGGAGCGTCCATTCCCCCTGCCGGCGAGTTCGGATCTTGCAAGGGCTTACCATAGTGAAAGTAGTGGCCGCGGGCGCACACGCGCCACAGGGTCGGCCAGAACGGCCGAAGCGCCTCGTTTAGCCTCTCGATATTGGGGAAGTCTAGCTCGTCGAGGAGAAAGTAGAGGTTCCGGGCGACAAAGATGGGTCTCTGCCGCTCTTCTGTCGGGTTTTTAAGCATCCGAATGGTGTGGGTGACGGCGCGCCGAACATCGTCGCTTCCGATCTCTTCCGGTTTCTTCGCTTCGGCTTGCCGATCGGGCGGGAGATGTGCGACGAAGAAAGAATCCAAATGGGTCTTGTTTGGTTTGCGAAGCAAACCGTAAACCGCCTGGAATGCCTCAAGGATTCCGGCGAGAGATTCATATGAAATCTCCGTCTGTGCGGTGTTGGCAAATCTCTCCACTCCGTGCAGACAGAAATAGGCAATGGCGGTCCATTCTGCTTGCGAAAGCGGGAGCTTTGAGTCTGCCTTTCGGCGAATCATTAGCAGAGAATCGGTCGGCACGGTAAGCAGACTTACCAGCTCAAGTCGTTCTTCTTTTGAGGACTCAAGAAGCTGCTTTGCCGCCTCCGATGTGGAAACGGGTTCGCCGCTCTTCATGGACATGAGCACCTTTAAGCCCTCAAGCTTTAAACGCAGAGCCTCGGAAATACGAATGGAGATCACTGGCTGCTGCGCTATCGCTGCCTTCTCCGTCGTGAGCTCTCTTTCGGTCAATTTCACCTCCTAGGTGTAACGATACAGCTTGACTATATGTGTACACCTGCGCTACCGTCAAGGACAATGTCGTCCACGAGGGGCGGATGAGTCTCCCCTCAGGAGTAGATGAACCATGCCCCAGCCAATCGTGATGAAAAAACCAGCCATGCCTCAGCTCGTCAACACGCGCAAGGCCGCTGAGATTCTCGGACGCTCAGCAGCAACATTGAAACGATGGCGCGCCGAGGGAGTCGGGCCGAATTGGATAGAACTGCAAGGTCGGGTTAGTTATGATGTGAATGTTCTTTTGGAGTACATCCAGAAGAACACACGAGTTGCTTCCGTGCGGGCTGCAATGGAGGAAGCTCGTGAAGCTGTTTAAGAAAGCGAAGTCCAAGTTTTACTGGTATGACTTCACGGTACGCGGACAACGCTACCGTGGGTCAACCAACGAAACAAAAGCGGCCAGGGCAGCAAAGGTTGCTGGTCTGAAACTCGCCCATGTGGTCGAGAATACAGATCCGCTTCCCCAAAAAGCTCCTGTGTTGCTGGAGTTTTCCCGGCGCTTCCTGGAATGGCTGGACAAGGTCAGACTGGAAGACAAAACCAAAACCTACTACCGCGATGGCTGGCGACTCCTCAAGGCGACAACCGTCGTGAATATGCGATTGGATCAGATCACTAGGGAGGTTATCGAAACGTTGCGGTTTTCGGGCGCGTCCTCAAATGCCAATTGCGCGCTGAGAACGTTAAGAAGGATGCTGCACAAGGCGGAGGAGTGGACACTGATTCGTCACGCTCCGAAACTCAAACTGATGAAGGAATACGGACGTTCACTCAGGCTTGACGATGAAGCGGAAAAGAAATTGTTGGTGGGCGCCGCCGCCTGCAATTGGCGGAAACGCAGCCTTCAACTTTTCCAGGACATCATCATCTTGATGCGTGATACCGGCATGCGGAACGAAAGAGAGCTTTACCGGATGCGCATCGAGAACCTAGATTGGGAAGGCCGAGTGATCTTCGTCCCCGATAGCAAAACCGAAGAGGGACGTAGACGCGTGCCAATGAGCAATCGTGCTTTCGACATTCTGAAAGGACGATGTGGCACGAAGCGCGAAGGCTGGGTTTTCCCTTCCAAACGCGCAGAGTCTGCTCACCTCACTACGATGGCGAAGAGATTTCGAGAAGCCCGGAGAAAAGCGGAGCTTCCCGAAGATCTTGTTCTCTATTGTGGGAGGCACGATTACGGGACTCGGATTCTCAAGAGAACCGGAAACCTGGCTGCCGTCATGAGAACCATGGGACACAGGGATGTGAAGACTGCCATGCAGTATCAACATCCGGAACTAGAGATCGTGCGCGCAGCGCTCGATCAGGACACAGCAGTTGAGAAACGGGCGTAGCCGGATTGAGTTACGGCACACTTTACGGCACACCCAAAACATCAACTCCGGTAAGTGCTTGAAAAGATGGTGAGCGCGGT
>PLKR01000085.1 GCA_003140655.1 Acidobacteriaceae bacterium
AGCGCAAACGGCGGGCGATCTGAACCTGGTGGTGGTGGGTTGGAACGATACCAGTGCGACGGTGCAATCGGTGACGGACAGTGTGGGAAACAGCTACGCTCTGGCAGCCGGGCCGCTCACAGGGACTGCACTGACCCAATCCATCTACTATGCCAAGAACATTTTGGCCGCGAGCAANNTGGATGTAACGGCGGGAGCGAGCGGGACGAGCGGGAGTAACGCGACGGTGAGCAGCGGCTCGGCGACTACGACGTCCGCGAACGAACTGATCCTTGGAGCGGGGATCACGAACGGGGCCTTCAGCACGGCAGGGACGTCGTTTAAGGCGGAGGTAATCACGGCGGATGGTGACATTGCTGAGGATGAGGTTGTATCAGCGACGGGAAGTTACAGCGCAACCGCGAGTCTGGGAGCCTACGGATCACAGACCTGGATCATGCAGATGGTGACTCTGAAGCAATAGCGGGGTAGAGGTTACTCGACACCTTACAAACTTCTTGTCTACCTTATCCAAAATCGAACCTGCGCCCGTAATCTCTGGCACCTACCAGGCCGTGAGGCAAGGCGCGTCTCCAGATCGCACCTTCCTGCGCCGACTCTCCCTGGCGGCGGTCGCGCTGGGATGCTTGTTGCGCATCGGGCAATATCTGCTGGACCGATCGTTGTGGATGGACGAGGCCTACCTCTCGTTGAATATTCTCCACCGCTCGTTCCGAGGACTGTGCCGTGCTCTGGACTATCATCAGGGCGCACCCATCGGTTTCTTGCTGCTGGAGAAATCCGTGGTGCGCTTGTGGGGCGGCAGCGAATACGTCTTGCGATTGCTTCCGCTGCTCGCGGGTATTGCCTCGGTCATCTTGTTTTATAAGCTCGCGAGCAAAGCTCTGCCCGCGAAGGCCGTACCGGTCGCAGCCGGATTATTTGCCATCTCACCGGCTCTAATCTATTACTCCGCGGAAGTTAAGCAGTATTCCAGCGATGCGGCAATCGCAATTCTGCTCTATTGCCTGACCATTGAGGGAAGTAAGTCGGAGTGGAAAACCGGGCGAACTGCGTTGGTCGCGCTGGTGGGAGCGATTGTCATCTGGATGTCGCATTCCTCAGTATTTGTTCTGGTGGGTATCGGCGCCACTATTTCCATCGCCCTGGTGCTTCGCAAGGATTGGCCCAGGCTGATGCGAGTGTCTTTCGTCGGCCTGTGTTGGATGGCAAGTTTGGCCGTGTGTTACATCGTAGCTTTGCGGAAACTTGCCAGCGATGGCGAGCTACTCAGCTACTGGAATGCGAATTTTATGCCGCTTCCGCCACGATCCGTGGCGGACTTCAAGTGGCTTCTGGACAGTTTTTTCGGGTTCTTCAGTACCTCCGCCGGATTGAAATTCGGCGGCCTGGCTGCCCTGGTTTTTGTCCTGGGCAGCATTTCCATGTTTCGGAAATCAGCAGAACGCCTCTTCTTGTTGCTGAGTCCGGCCGTACTCACGTTGCTCGCTTCAGGTCTGCACAAATACCCATTCGGAGGCCGCCTCACCCTGTTCCTGGTGCCACCCGTTCTGCTGCTGATGGCCGAGGGAGCTGAGGCCCTTCGCTCCTCGGCAAGTGCCAGCCTCCCCGCCGTCGGAGGGGTGCTCATCACACTGTTGTTGCTTGACCCGGGTATTTACATTCTGCATCATTTCGCCAAGCCGAATACCGAGATCGTCCAACCCGGGGTTATGCTTGCGGAAGAAATCAGACCTGTGGTGGCTTATGTGCGTAGCCACGAGAAGCCAGGCGACCTGGTGTACGTTTTCTATGGAGCCGAACCGGCTTTCGATTATTATGCGGAGCGCGACAGCTTCCCGCAGAATAACGTGGAGATCGGGACTGCAGCAGGCAACGATCCGCAGATCTACGAATCTGACTTGGACCGGCTGCGCGGCAGCCGGGTCTGGGTCGTATTCTCGCATACTCACGGTGTGGGCGCGCAAGAGTCAAAGTACATTGAGTTTTATCTGGGCAGTCTAGGCCCGAGGCTCGACTCTCTGTCTGTCGCCGGCGCTGAAGNNCCTGATCGCGCCTGCGGCCGAGACGAGTTCTGCTAGAAAGGAAAACATGCAAGACATATTGCGCTGTCCTGTCACGAAGCTGGGTTTGAAGGCTATGACAGATGAGCAACTCAATCAGCTAAACCGCCGCATTCTGAGCCACGAACTTCGGCACCTGGACGGAACCAGCGTGCAGAGGCCTCTCACCCAGGCACTCGAGTCCGAAGATGGACGATTTGCCTACATCATAGAGGATGGCATCACTATGCTGCTCGCGGCTTTCGCCATCGTACTGAATCCGGGACCCGAGGATAAACCCGGTCAATACCAACTGCGGGAAGAGAAGCAAGTGGTAAAGGACTGGTATGACGAATTTGGCTGGCAGACCGGCGAGACAGGAGCATGTCTCGACGCCCTGGCCTTTGGCGACCCCAGGCCGGTTTCACAAGAGTACCGTGATAAGACCCAACTCCGTCCGTTGAAGTATCTC
>PLKR01000630.1:0-159 GCA_003140655.1 Acidobacteriaceae bacterium
AACTGATCACCACCACGCGTCCCCCTGGCTTCAGAACCCGGGGCGCCGCGTCCAGCAGCGCCCTCAGATCGTCCAGTTCGCGGTTTACGAAGATTCGGAGCGCCTGAAAAGTTCGGGTCGCCGGATGAATTCGCCTTTGTTCAGAATTCATTGGCCGGG
>PLKR01000630.1:183-2011 GCA_003140655.1 Acidobacteriaceae bacterium
CTGAATCCGCGCGCCGCATCGTCCAGTTGCAAACTGCTCACGCCGATGTCGGCCAATAAACCGTCGATAGTCGCTGGTCGTTGGTCGTTGGCCAAGTTTGCAAATGACCGCTGCAGCAAGGTCACCGTCGGCCAGTCGGTTTCGCCAACGACACGACTAACGACGAGTTTTCTTCGCGCGACTTCGAGCGCCGCAGGATCTTTATCGAGCCCAATCAAATGTCCCGGTGCGCCTAGGCGTTTTGCGATTTCGTAACTGTGTCCGCCCAAGCCCACCGTGGCGTCGATATAGGTCCCGCCACGCCGCACGTTTAAAGAGTCGATCGCTTCTTTTAAAAGAACCGGAACATGGCGCGATTCCCTTCCCCCGCCATGCCCAACCCCCTGAGGGGTGTCTGTTGAACCCTCGCCCACTAGATGCCCAGTTCGTCGAGCGTCTTCTCATCATCAGGCGTAAACTTTTCTTCCTCGACCTGCCTGCGGTAGGAATCCAGGTTGCGCACGATCAGGTGCGTCAGGTTGCCCGTGACCGCAACCTCGCCCTTGATCTGCGCCGCTTCTCGCAGGATTTGCGGCATGAGCAGTCGCCCCTGCCCATCCATTTCCACCATCTGCCCGTAATAGTTCACCCGGTCCAANNTTCTTCGTAGGATTGAAAGTGGAGAGCGCCGCCAGCTTCTGCTCGATCTGCTCCCATTCCTCGGAGGGATATACTTGTGCAACCTTCCCATCCAGACTCGTGATGTAGAATTGCTGTCCGTACTTCTCGTCGATCACCCGCTTGAATTCCGCCGGGACCTTGAGCCGTCCCTTTTCGTCGACGCGAGTTGGGTGATTGCCGCGAAACATAATTTGTCATCCTGAGGCGCCGTCTTCTGGCGCCGAAGGATCTCTTGTCCGCTGCTGCTACCACGAAGGAGGCTAAAACGACGCAAAAACTGGTCAAACTCGGGTGGTTCGGGCTGTTTGTCGTGCTTTTGGGTCGGTTTCCCACCGGCTCCTCTTTATCAGCTTCCTGTTCCCACGGCCTTAACCATGTTGACCACTCTCTACCACTTTGTACCACATCTTACCCGTAAGTCATTGATTGTCAAGCGTAAACTTGAAGGTACGGTTCCCACTGTAGGACTGATTCAACAAAGTACGAGGCCTTGTGGTTTACCAGAAAGACGACCACAAGATGCTGCGTTTACGTTCCCGGTTCCTTCGCTATTCATTCGCTGATTTTTCGCTTGCAGTCCGCGTCCCGTCCGGATTCTCCTGTGGAAATTAGCGGGCAGCGCCTCAGGTGACGACTTCGCGCAGCGTTCAGTGGATACGCCAGGCGATCGAAGAGGCACCCATCTTCAGTACACTGCATTCCCTGCGCGGCTGGTGTGAATCTGTCCTGACTCCACTGAGATCAAGTAAGGCTCGCCTCCGTCGCCACTCCAGGCGCGCACGTCGAATGTGGCTCCTGTGGGCGCGCGATAGGCGGCGACGTTGCGCAGGGTCAACGGTTGGCCGGGCTTCGATACATCCGGCGCATCCGTGATTTGCAGAAAATAGACGCCGAGCCCTGTGCCCACAACTTTTCCTCGGCCTCTGGCTTCCACCAGCAATGCCGATTTCTCATCGATGGCAATCTCGCGCGGTGCTTTCGACCAGCCATCCTGCACAATCCGCGCCAGGAATCCCAGGCTGCGCCCCATGCGGTCGCGCTTGGCAAAATGACTGTCGGTAAGGATGTTCTCCAGGCCGGGGACTTTCAGAAAATCGCGGACTACGGTCACGCGCTTCATGTAAGGGTCGGCCAGAACCTCGCGCGAGGTGAGATCGGCGTCATCCGG
>PLKR01000630.1:2027-5858 GCA_003140655.1 Acidobacteriaceae bacterium
GACGTAGCGTGACTGGTCGCCGCCAGCAATGAAAATGGCCTCGGCTTGACCGATCATCTCGGCCACGCGAGCGTTCTGCGCCGCATTCCGGCTGGGAATGATCAGCGTTGCCACGGAGTTTGCCTTGCACAGTCCGGCGACGTAGGGGTTGTAGTCGGCACCGCCGTGCGCGCGCAAAATCAGAAAGTCGCCGCCGTTGGCCTTGCCGCACAGCCAGCGGAACGCTTCGTCCAGATCGCTGCCCCCGCCCATCATGGCCACTCCCGCTTCGGCGCGGGTTTGCAGATCCTGCGGGTTACCCTGGCGAATGTACTCGAAGTCAGCCGCGCAGCCCACCGCGGCACTGCCAGAAAGGACGAGGCTGACAAGCAAAGCAGGCGCAAATCTCATGATTTGACGACTATACCCCAGAGAAGATGGACGAGTGGAAATCGGCGCGGGATTGCAACCAGCTTGATTAATAGCCATCGACTCACAGCGGGTGTACGTTTATTCAGCAACCACTTACGGAGGCGCTTATGCATCTGAACCGAGGCAAGATTTGGCTGGGCGGTTTGGCAGGAGGCGTGGTCTGGACACTCTGGAGTTTTCTTGTAGGAAAGTTTGTCATCACCGATGCGCGCTATGTGGCGGCCCAGAATGCCGGTTTTTTTCTGAAAACGCCGCGCTATCCCTTGTTCGTGGTCCAGTGGATTTTAATGCTGTTTATTCTGGCGATCGCGGTCGCGCATCTTTACGCCTGGGCACGTCAGACTCTGGGACCCGGTCCCGGCAGCGCACTGAAGGTTGGCTTTCTGGCCGGCTTCTTCGCNNGGCTTCCCGGGCAACTTCGCGCAGGAAACCTGGTTCGCCGGCGACCGCTGGCTGCCTTTTGGCTGGATGATCGAGATGTGGCTGGGCGCCATTCTGGCCGCGCTGGTCGCAGGCTGGCTGTACAAAGACTGAGGGGCACTACTTCACCGCTTCGACGAACACCGCCGTCCCATATGCCAGCACCTCCGTGACGCCCTGCATCACTTCCGTCGCGTCATAGCGTGCACCGACCACAGCGTTGCCGCCCAGTTCGGCGGCATGCTGTAGCATCAAGTCAAAAGCCTCGGCGCGCGTCTTCTCGCACAAGTTGGTGAGCAGCGTAATGTTACCCCCAACCAGCGTCTGCAATCCCGCGCCGATGGTGCCGAAGATGGAACGCGAGCGCACCACGATGCCGCGCACCACTCCCAGCGTCCGCGTCACGTGGAAACCATCCAGTTCGAACTGCGTCGTGACCATGTTGTGCGCTACCATCCGCCCACCGCCTGTGTAGCTGGTTGCCATCGCCGTCATTCCTTTCTGAACCAGGCACAACCGGCTGAGGCTGTGCCCGAGCAGCTAAACTATAGCGCATTGCTGCCAAGAAGAATCGTAGCGAGGTAGCTCACTACGTCTCTTTCGCCACGAAGCAGGCGGCCAGTTCACTCCAGCGCGGCCGCAATGAAGAATTCCTGCGACGACGTATCGTACTCCACGCGCAGCACATTGGGCTTGCAGCAGACCTGGCAGTCTTCGATGTAGCTTTGCCGACGTCCGGCGGATTCATCCACCGTAGTAGAGTTCCATTCGCCACAGCCTGCGCATTGGAATCCCGGTTCCATGAGGAAATTATCTATCAAGGTCTCTCGCTATCGAGGGCAAAAAAATTCAACTCCCCTATAATGGGCCGTCCCATCTCTCGATCTGGAGGCTTCATGATTTCGCGGCGGCGGTTCCTCGAAGTAGGTAGCACAGCCGCGGCTGTCGTGGCTGCGTCCCATTCCCTGCTGGCGTCTGGCGCCGCAGCAAATGAAAAGCCGGACGAATCTTCCCTCCCTCCCTCTCTGGCGCGCTTAAAGTCTCGGAAAAGTGAGGCGAATCCGATCACGCGCGAGGAGCGGCACGAGCGCCAGGAGCGTGCCCGCAAGTTGATGAGCGAGAACGCGCTGGAGGCCATCGTGCTCACGGAAGGCACGTCGCTGAGATATTTTACCGGCATTCGCTGGTGGGGCGGCGAGCGCATGTTCGCGCTGGTGCTGCCGGCAAAAGGCGCTGCGTTCTACGTGTGTCCGGCGTTTGAGGAAGGACGGGCACACGAGCAGATCGCGGGCGCGCCAGATGGCGAGAATCCCGATGTGCGCACATGGCAGGAAGACGAAAGCCCGTACCAGCGCGTGGCCCAAGGACTTAAAGAACACGGCATGGCCAGCAGCAAGATTGGAATTGAAGAAACGGTGCCCTTCGTGTTTTGCGATGGAATTGCCCAGGCTGCTCCGCAAGTCACGCTTGCGAGCGCGACGCCGGTGACCGCCGGCTGCCGCAGCATCAAGAGCGCGCATGAGATCGCGCTGATGCGTCTGGCATGTCAGGTGACGCTGTCCGCGTACGAAGCGGTTTATCAAGCGTTACACGAAGGCATGACGCAGCACGCCGTAGGCGACTTGATTGCAGCGGCTTACGGACAACTGGGTTTTCCCGGCGAGGCCAGCGTGCAGGTTGGAGAATACTCCGCGCTGCCTCACGGATCGAGGACGCCGCAGGTGATTCGCGAAGGTTCGGTCGTCATGATTGACGACGGCTGCGACGTGGAAGGATATCAATCCGACATTACGCGCACGTTTGTGCTGGGCAAGGCCTCAGACGAGATGAGGCAGGTGTTTGATGTCGTGCATCGCGCGCAAGCGGCGGCGTTAGCAGCGGCGCGTCCCGGAGTGGAATGTGGCGCGGTCGATGCGGCGGCACGAAAAGTGATTACCGCCGCGGGCTACGGACCTGACTACAAATACTTTACCCACCGCCTTGGCCACGGCATCGGCATGGACGAGCATGAGTGGCCTTATCTGGTTCGTGGCAACACCACCGGACTGCAGACCAACATGACCACCAGCAACGAGCCCGGCATCTACATTCGTGGAGAGTTCGGCATTCGCCTCGAAGACGATATGCACATCACGGAGAACGGCGCGGAACTGTTCACGCCGCAAAGCCCGTCGGTGGAAGATCCGTTCGGGAAGGGTTGAGTTCGGCGATCATCCCTTCTACTTCGACGACTCCACGCGAAGGTTGTTGGTCACCGAAAAGATTCCGGAGACGCCGTTGGCGCGCATTCCGGCAAAATTCTTGTCCCCTTCGTTGTCCACCACTCCTTCGAGGGCGACGTGGCCATTCTTCACGATGATGCGAATCGGCTTCTGCACACCCAGGGCGTACTTCTCGAGCGCCGGGTATCCGTAAATCGCGCGGTACAACTGCCGGCGCAAACGATCGTCCATGGGCGAGGTGGGCAGTACCTCGATCTGGTTATCCACCTTCTCAACGCCTTCGATGTGCTTCACCACGTTCTCCGCATCGGACTTGAGCGAAGGCCGCGCGACCTGCCCGAGCAGCGTGACGGTGTAGCCATCCACCTTAAAGGCGATGTTGTCGAACACGCCGAAGTAGGGGAGCATGAGAAGTTCGTGGCGAACTTCCTTGGTGATGCGTTCTTGCGCCTTGGCCGAGGGCTGATCGCGATCCTGACTAAAGCCCAGCGTGGCGAGCGCTAACAGAGTAACGATGACAACCAACACCTTGCGCTTCATGGCGTCCTCTCCTTGCTCGAGAATTTCCCAGCGATGGGGTCAGTTTACTTCAGGCTGTGACCCATAAGAAACCTACTCTATCGAAGACCGTAAGGGCTTACAGTGTTTTCTGTAGTCCGCGATTTGTTTCACAAATGGGATTCTGTAAAATGCAGGATCAACTGCGGCGCGAGGGTCGCCGAAGTTCCATCCGTCGACTCCGAGAAGAGGTTTCTGCATGCAACATTTGAGTCCGCAT
>PLKR01000520.1:0-5746 GCA_003140655.1 Acidobacteriaceae bacterium
TGCGCACAATCCGCTCCTGCAGCGGACGAAACGTGCTGTATCCCCAGTACCGCCGCAATAGCGTCAGCAGATCCGTTTCCGGGCTCATGAAAAAGAGTATAGGCTTAGGCGAATATTAGGAGAAACCGATTCCGCAAGTTTTCGCAGAACACTTTCCAAATAGGGAAGTACCTAGCCGCACCGCAGGTCGGATCCCAATCTACTTTGTTTGAATCGCATTGTGTTTCTTCAGCAAATCGATCGTTTCCGCAAGAGGCAAAGCCTTCACCGTGTGCCCATTTCCAGTCACATCGTGCGCCCTGAACATCGAGTTGTAAATCGCCTCTTCCGTGGCCTCAATCACCGCCTCAAACAACGGCGACATACTCTCATTGCTCAATAACTCCTTGGGCCGGTAGACCGGCTCACCGGCCTCGATTCGCACGTCCGGAGAACTCGAAAAGGCAATGACATAATCCCCACTTCCATTGGTTTCGCTCGATCCCGTCCGCGCCAGGCCCATCATCGCTCGCGCCGCCAGCCGGCTAAGGTTTCGGTGGTCCAGCGGGGCGTCTGTCGCTACCACAATCATGCAGGAGCCATCAGGCGTCTCCCGCGCAGGATGTCCTACCGTACCGTTCCCCGCCGATGCAATCTTTGGATAGACCTGCCCTAACTCCTTGCCAACGGAGACCCCGGCAATCATTAGATTCCCGCCGAAATTCGTCTGCACCAACACCCCAACTGTGTACCCTCCGAGCGAAGCCGGCAGGCGCCGCGACGATGTCCCAATTCCTCCCTTCCAGGAAAAAGCGATGGTTCCCGTTCCCGCGCCCACTACGCCTTCTTCTACTGTGCCTCCAGTGGCGTTGTTGATCGCGGCAAGAACATCCTCGGGAGTAATCGGGCGGGAGCGAATGTCGCTCAGGTACCCGTCGTTGGTTTCTCCCACCAGCGGATTTACCGACAGCACATTTTCATTCCCCTTGAGGTTGAACATGTAGGTGACGACAGCGTCCGCCACTCTGGGCACCGAGTCTGTAGAAGTCAGTAAAATAGGCGTCTCGATTTCGCCCATTTCGTTCACCTGCGTCGAGCCCGCCAGTTTCCCGTATGCATTGCCCAGAAAAACTGCCCCGGGAACTCTCTCTTTGTACAGATTTCCCCCGTGCGGCAAGATCGCAGTGACCCCGGTGCGAATG
The DNA here is from genome assembly GCA_003140655.1 of Acidobacteriaceae bacterium. Classification (GTDB taxonomy): domain Bacteria; phylum Acidobacteriota; class Terriglobia; order Terriglobales; family Acidobacteriaceae; genus Sulfotelmatobacter. Next base: position 1,182 of record PLKR01000520.1, read on the forward strand.
TTGTCGCCGCGAATAAGAGTGGTCTGTCCGACCCTCACCCCGGCAACGTCCGTGATCGCATTCAGCGGCCCAGGAGGCAACACTCCTACTTCCACCCCGAGGTCGCGAACCCTCGGTCGCGTCTCAGTTTGGGCGAAAGCCGTCGATGTCGCGAATAACAACAGCAAAACTATGAAAAATGATTTCTCAGTCATAAACCCTCCTCTGCCTTATGATTGGGACTCAGAAGCGCACTCCTATGCCTGCGACCGCTCAACACACTTCACTTTCGGATATCTCTTCGCAAACGCCGCCCAAGTCAAAGCAATCACCATGAAGCACAACACGCTTCCCTCCGGCCCAACCATCCCTCCCGTAAGCCAGCGCGGGCCGTGAAACGACGACTTCAGCAGATGCCCCGGAAACATCGTCCCGCTATCCGGCACCGAATAAAAAAATGTCTCCCCCCAATCCCACGCCGCGTGAAACCCCACCGCAAACCACAAGCTTCCCGTGCGCCGCAACGTCAAACAGAAAAAGAAACCAATCACCGCAGCCGCCAGCACTCCAGTCCACTGCTCGCCTGCATTCTGCAGATGGATCACACCAAAAGCGCACGACAGCACCGCCGCCGCCGGCCAGAAACCTATCGCCCGAGTCAGCGTGAACTGCGAATATCCACGTAAGAGAAATTCCTCGAAGAACCCGACCAGCAGAAACATCACTGCCCAGAAAACTCCAAACCTCAAAATCCGCGCGCCATGTATCGCCAGATGTCCCACCTCAAACACCCGCAGCCCATACATCGTCCCCAGCAGCAGCGTAATGCCGGCAAATCCCCACACCGCACCCACCCAAAACAATTTTCCAAACGCCTGCCGCCCCGGCAAACCATACACTCCCCATCGCCGCCTCTCGACTCTTCCCAGAACCAATGCCGGGAGCGCCGCCGCCACCAGAACTCCAAACTCATCCAGCATCAAGCCCCAAAGCCCGCTCACACCCAGGGGCACAGACCCGGCCCACCGCCCAGCCACAAACTGCAGCGGATAAAACATCGCCACATAAAACGCCAGCCCCCACCCCGCTCTCAGTCCGTCCGGACCAAGAAACACCGTCCGCACATAAGATGGCTGCACCGCTGCCGCAAAATCCGGCGCCGGAGCCGTCCGTTCCGGCGTAGTCGCTCCCGGGACCAACGATCCCCGCTCCTCCCTCGAAATGTTCGTCCTCTCATCCATTCCAACCCTCGCGTAACTTCGCCTCCTTAGTGGTTTATGAATTTAGGACACTTCCCCAATTACAGAAGTTTCTCGCAAAGACGCCCGGTCATGGTAAAACACTTCGTCCCGCCTTATGACCCGATTTTTCACCAGCGAACGCTTCGGNNGTGCGTCCGAACTGAACGACCCTGAGCACGTCCGCATCGCCGTAGGCTGGCGCCAATTCCACGGCGGAGGTATCGCCGGCGCACCCTACCCTTATCCAACAAACTTTCCCGCAGAAATCTCCCACGACGCCCAGGGCTTCGACACTCAACACTCCCCACTGCTCTCCCTGGTAACCGCCGCGCCCCCGCTAGTCGTGCCCAAGAGCCTGCTAAATTCCACTTGGCGCTGGCTCCCGCGCCTTCCTTTCCTCGCCTGCGGACTCGCGCTCGGCGCATCCTTATGGTATGTCGCCCGCCGTCTCTGCGGAAACACCGGCGGATTCCTCGCCCTCACGCTCTACTGCTTTTCCCCTTCCATGATCCAGTCCAGCGCCGTCTGGCACACCGAGCCCGAAATTCTAGCCGCCTGGGGATCCTTTGGCGCAATCTTCACCGCCATCGCCGTCGCCCACACGCTCTACGCCCCGCGCGAAGTCGTTCTCTGGAACTGGCGTCGCATCGTCTTACTCGGCGTCTCCATGGCGATCGCTGTCGGATCCCAGTTCTCCATGATCATCGTCGTACCCCTGGCCCTCGCCTTCCTGCTGTATCTCGCGCCCATCCGCCGNNATGCGGCACGCCTCCTTCTGGGGAGCAACCTGGCGCAGTTTCACCGTTCTCGCCGTCTACCGCCAAGTCGCGTTCGAGATCCTGCGTGCCTGTCCCGCCCTGGCTCTGCTGCTACCCGTCGCCATCACAACTTACTTCGTCTGGCCTCGCACCCGCTACTTCGGCAACACCGCTCCCGGACTAGTCGCCCTGCTCTTCATTGGACTAGGCATGGCCCATCCCGACCAAGCCGGCGCAGGATTCCTACTGGCATCCGTCCCCTTCATCCTGATCTTCGTCTCCGGCATCCTCGCGGACTTAATGGGAACTCCCCACATCCAGCTAGTGACCGCCTCAGTCTGGGCATTGATAGTAGCCGACGTACTCTGGAGTCTCCGAGCCCTGATCCAAGTTTCCCACTGACGAAGGTTACCCTGTGCCCCGGAGCCTGCCCTGAGCGCAGCCGAAGGGTGCCCTCTGTGTTAGAGATTCTGCTTTCGCCCGCTAACAATTCTCTACAATTTCTGCGCATCCACCCCATGCCCGCCGCGATCTAACGGTAAGGAAACCGAAGTGCGCCATGACCATCCCGTTGGAGTATCATATTCCCGTGAAACGCTCCGTCCAGCGCTCGTTTCCAGCTTCGCCAGCGCTTCTCGGTATTCTCCTGCTCCCACTTCTTCTTGTCTCCCTCAGCCCTGCTCAACACGAAAGCGCGTCGGCAACTTCCTCCAGCTCCGGTCACGCCGTCAGCGGAGCCGCTAGCGCCACTTCATTCAGCCACACCAGCTCCGTCCCGGGCGCATCTTCCAGCAAAACCTCGCCTCCCACCAACGGCTCGGGCCACAATAACGGACATCCCCGCCACGACACCTCAACCGGCAATGTCTATTATCCCTACGTGTATGGAGTGCCCGTACCCTACGGCGTCGATGCCAGCAACGCCGACACCTCCGACAGCGATGACGATGACGCCGAGCACCAGGGCGGCCCCACCATCTTCGACCGCCGCGGATCGGGTCCCGGCTCCTACGTGCCCCCGTCGTACGAAGGCCCAGCTCATACGCGAGCCGAGGAAGATTCCTCCGGACCACCGCAGATCCCAACGACTCTAATCTTCAAAGACGGTCATCAACTCGAGCTCGAAAACTATGCCGTCGTCAGTCAGACCCTTTACGATCTAACTCCTGGCCATTCCCGCAAGATCGCTCTCGCGGATCTCGATCTCCCGGCCACCCAGAGGCAAAACGACGACCGCGGCGTCACTTTCCAGTTGCCGTCCTCGGCCCAGGCAAACTGACCATGCGCCCACTCGCCATCTTCGCGCTGCTAACGGCTCTAACCCCATGGGCCGCAGCTCAGAGAAGCTCCTCCGCGCACGCCGCCGCCCCAGCGCGCTCTGCATTCCCGCACTTCCACTCGCCCACCGGCAATTTTGCTTTCGGACAAAACGCACATCCATCCGAATTCCGCCGATTTTCTCCGTACACTTCTCTACCATTCCCATTCCTGGGCGACTTCTTCAATCCCGATGACATCTACTCCACCGGCTACCCTGTAGCCTCGCAGCCACCAATGATCCTGTTGCAAGCCGCCCGCGATTATTCCGGGCCACCCGGTTTGTTCCAACCTATGAACGATCAGGAGCCTGCAAAGGCGACCCAGCCGCTAATGATCGAACTCCAAAACGGCCGCTATGTCCGCGTAACCAGCACCCCAGCCAACGGCGAGCCTCTGTCCCTCAACCCTGGCCAAGCTCACACCAGCGACACTAAATCCGCAAAACTAACTCGCCCCAATTCCACGCGACTCGCTCCATCAAGCTCCATCACTCAAACCCCCGCGTTATCTCTGCCCCCAGCACTCCTGGTTTTTCGTGATGGACACACCGAAGAAGTCCGCGACTACTCCATAGCCGACGGCATACTCTACGCCCGCGGCGACTACTACACCGACGGATACTGGAACAAAAAGATCGCCATCTCCACCCTAAACGTAGCCGATACCCTCCAAGCCAACACCACCCGCAACGTAAAATTCATCCTCCCAACATCTCCCAACGAAGTAATCACCCGCCCCTAAGAAGCTGCACGAAGGACCAGAAATCCCTCCGGTAGAGACGTTGCTTGCAACGTCTCCGCGTGCGGGCATGTCCGAAGCATCCGCGTTCCGTAGCGAATCCGGATAAACTGGCTGCCCGTCTCGAGCCGCCTTACCAGCTAGCCCACCAGATCAGCCCAAGACCAGCCATGAAACCGCCAGTGCCGCCATAAGCAACAATCTCCTCCAGATCAAATTTCCACAACCCGCAGCGTGCTACAATATCATTCGATCAAAATCCTATTAACCGCCTGTAAATGCAACCGTTTAGCGCCAATTTCGAGACCATCAACGGACCCATCTTTGAATCCCAGAAACGAAGAGAAGAAAAAGCTAAGAGCTAAAAGCTAAAAGCTAAGAGCCAAGAGCCAAGAGCTAAAATGCCAGACGATCAAAATCCCGAACTCCCCCTGACTCCTCCGCCGCCCGGCGACGGCAGTCCCGGCGCTCTGCACATTCAGCCCGTCAACATTGAAGACGAGATGCGCAAGTCGTATCTCGACTATTC
>PLKR01000520.1:5757-7021 GCA_003140655.1 Acidobacteriaceae bacterium
CAAAGCCACGCGCAAGTGCGCCAGAATCGTCGGCGACGTAATGGGCAAGTACCATCCCCACGGCAATCTAGCCGTCTACGACGCATTGGTCCGCTTAGCGCAAACCTGGAGCCTGCGTTATCCGCTAATCTTCGGCCAGGGAAATTTCGGCTCCGTCGACGGAGATCCCCCCGCGGCCGATCGCTACACCGAAGCCAAACTAGCCCAAGTCGCGACCGCGCTCCTCGAAGATCTAGACAAAGAGACAGTCGACTTCCGCCCCAACTACGACGGCAGCGAAGTCGAGCCTGACGTTCTCCCCACGCGCATTCCGAACTTGCTGATCAATGGCTCCGACGGAATCGCCGTGGGCATGGCCACAAAGATTCCGCCCCACAACCTAACCGAAATCGTTGACGCCACCATCACCCTCATCAATAATCCCACCGCCCAGCTCGCAGAGATTCTCAAGTTTGTTCAAGGCCCCGACTTCCCCACCGCCGGCGTAATCCACGGACGCGCTGGAGTTTTCGAAGCCTACCGGACCGGCCGAGGCCGCTTCACCATGCGCGCCAAAGCCGCCATCGAAAACATCACCAAAGATCGCCAGGCCATCATCGTCACCGAAATTCCCTATCAGGTAAACAAGGCCAGGCTGGTCGAGCGTATCGCGCAGTTAGTCAACGACAAAGACATCGAAGACATTTCCGACGTGCGTGACGAAAGCGGCCGCGAAGAGCCGGTCCGCATCGTGATCGAACTCAAGCGCGGCGCCGAACCTCAAATCGTTCTCAATCAGCTCTTCAAACACACTTCCATGCAGGAAGGTTTTTCCATGATCCTGCTGGCGGTGGTCAACGGCCAGCCCCGCGAACTGGGATTGATCCAGGCCATCAAGCACTTCATCAATCACCGCGTCGAGGTAGTCCGCCGCCGCACCGCGTTTTTGTTGCAGAAAGCAAGAGATCGTGAGCACATCCTCGAAGGCTATCTCAACGCGCTCGATCATCTCGACAACGTAATCACGATAATCCGCGCCAGCGCCAACCGCGCCGATGCAAGAGAAAATCTAGTCGCCTACTTCGGCGGCAAGAAAATCGACATCAACACCACCGGCCGTGCTCCCAAGCAAGATCCCGAAAAGCCCTTCACCACGCGCCAGGCCGAGGCCATCCTCGAGCTGCAACTGCACCGCTTAACCAAGCTTTCAATCGACGAAATTTCCAACGAATTAAAAGAAGTCCGCGCCCGCATCGAAGATTACGAGTCCATCCTCGCCTCCGAA
>PLKR01000597.1 GCA_003140655.1 Acidobacteriaceae bacterium
GCCGGGACAGGATGGACCCTAGCGGAGGCGGAGTGCATCTAACTCACCAGGTGGAAGAACAGGAAGCGCTGCTCCGGGTTCAAGGCTTGAAGAAGGTTTTCCGGTCCGGCGAATCGGACCTGGTGCTCTTTGAAAATTTGTCGTTTGAGGTGAAGCGAGGCGAGATGCTCGCGATTGTCGGCGAGTCAGGAGCGGGAAAGAGTACCTTGTTGCACATCCTTAGCGCTCTTGATCATGCTTCCGCGGGTGACGTATACTGCGCGCAATTGCAACTGAATGCGTTGTCGGCGGACGAAGCGGCGGAGTTTCGCAATCGCGAGGCGGGCTTCGTCTGGCAGTTTCACTATCTGCTGCCGGAATTCACGGCCGCGGAAAACGTGGCGATGCCGCTGCTGGTGCGGGGGCGCACCTGGGCAGAGGCGGCGCCGCAAGCTTCACGCTGGCTGCGTGAGGTCGGGTTGGAGCAACGCGGGCATCACCGCTCGGGAGAGCTTTCGGGCGGAGAACAACAGCGGGTCGCTCTGGCACGGGCGCTCATTACCGGTCCAAAATTGTTGCTGGCGGATGAGCCTACCGGAGACCTTGACGGACATACTGCGGAAGCGGTTTTTGAATTGATCGCGCGATTGCATCGCGAGCACCAGCTCACCTCCCTTATTGCAACGCATAACTTGTCGTTCGCGCGGCGCTGCCACAGGGTTCTGCGGCTGGAGCGGGGGCGCGTGGAAGAAATCAAGCCGGAGTCGTTGCCGTAGGGAACGAGGACGCGAAAGAGCAAGATTAGTAAGACAATGTGCAAGAAAAGGGTTGATCGGCAGCAAAAGGGGGATTGAACAGGTTCCTTACGTAACATTACAAAAACGTTGGGGTACTTGGGCTGGGTGGCTGTTTGATTGCATAATGAGGATAGTAGGGATGGTCAGGCCTGTCAGGGATTTAGGGGGCCAGGTCGAGCGGATTCGAGTTCTTCTCGGCCGGGGGAGTCAGGGGGAAGGGCATTATGTTTGAACGTTATACCGAGAAAGCCAGGCGTGTCATCTTCTTTGCGCGCTACGAAGCAAGCCAGTTCGGGTCTCCTTATATAGAGACCGAGCACCTGCTGCTGGGGCTCTTGCGCGAAGATAAGGCCCTGACCAATCGGTTCCTGCGGTCGCACGCCTCGGTTGAGTCCATCCGCAAGCAGATCGAGGGTCACACCACTATCCGGGAAAAGGTTTCGACCTCGGTGGACCTCCCGCTGAGCAACGAGTGCAAGCGCGTGCTGGCCTATGCCGCGGAAGAGGCGGAGCGGCTCTCGCACCGGCACATTGGGACCGAGCATTTGCTGCTGGGATTGCTGCGGGAAGAGAAGTGTTTTGCCGCGGAGATTTTGCACGAGCGCGGTTTGCGGCTGGCGACCATCCGGGAAGAATTGGCACGAACCAGCCAGGAAAAGGCGCAGCCGCAACGGCAGCGTGAGTCTTCCCTGTTGAGCGAGTTTTCGCGCGATCTCACCCAGGCTGCGATGGATAGCCAACTGGATCCGCTGGTGGGCCGCGACGGAGAACTCGANNTGCTGATCGGCGAGCCCGGCGTGGGGAAGACAGCCATTGTCGAAGGCCTCGCGCAGCGCATTGCCGATGGCGAGGTGCCGTCGTTTCTCGCAGACAAGAGAATTCTGGCGCTCGATCTCTCCTTGATTGTTGCCGGAACGAAATATCGTGGACAATTCGAGGAGCGGCTGAAGACCATCATGAAAGAGCTGATGGAGTCGCAGAATTCCATCATCTTTATTGACGAGCTGCATACGCTGGTGGGCGCGGGATCGGCGGAAGGGTCGCTGGATGCCGCGAACATTCTGAAGCCGGCATTATCGCGCGGCGAGATTCAGTGCATCGGCGCCACCACTCCCGGAGAATATCGCAAGTCGATCGAGAAAGATCGCTCGCTCGAGCGCCGTTTCCAGGCGGTAAAGGTTCCTCCGCCGAACGAGGCCGACGCAATCAAGGTGCTGTTCGGCATCAAGGACCGGTACGAAAAGTTCCACGCGGTTACCTACACGGACGATGCCATCAACTTCGCGGTGTCGCACTCGAACCGCTACATTCCCGACCGGTTCCTGCCGGATAAGGCGATTGACCTGGTGGATGAAGCCGGCGCTCGCGTGAAGCTGCGCCAGACCTCGCAGCCCGAGGAGATCACCGAGGTACAGAAGCGGATCAAGTTCATCGTGCATCGCATGGAGAACGCGATCGCCAATCATGAGTTCGAGAAGGCCCGCTTCTACTCCGACGAAGAACGCAAGGAGCGCGAGAATTTGCGGGCGCTGCGCGAGAAATATCATCTGGATGAATCCTCGACCGGCGTAGTGGGCCGCGAGGACATTGAAGATGTGGTTTCGCGCTGGACCGGCGTTCCCATTACCTCGATCAAGGAAGAAGAGACGCAGAAGCTGCTGCGCATCGAGGAAGAGCTGCACAAGCGGATCATCTCGCAGGATAAATCGATCAACGCGCTGGCCCGGGCGATCCGGCGTTCGCGCGCAGGGTTGAAAAGTCCGAACCGGCCCATTGGCTCGTTCCTGTTCCTGGGCCCAACAGGCGTGGGCAAAACGGAAGTGGCGCGTACGCTGGCCCAGTTCATGTTCGGAACGGAAAAGGCCTTGGTCCGCTTCGACATGTCGGAGTTCATGGAGAAGCATTCGGTTTCGAAGCTGATCGGCTCGCCTCCGGGCTACGTGGGCTATGAAGAAGGCGGCCAGCTTACCGAGCGCGTGAAGCGGGCGCCGTATTCCGTGGTGCTGCTCGATGAAATCGAGAAGGCGCATCCGGATGTGTTCAATATCCTGCTGCAGGTTTTTGAAGATGGCCAGCTTACGGACGGACTCGGCAACACGGTCGACTTCAAAAACACGATCATCATCATGACGTCGAACATTGGGGCGCGGCACCTGCAGAAGCGCGAGGGCTTCGGCTTCCAGTCGACCAAGGACGAAATGGTTTCGGGCAAGGTCGAGGAGTTGGTGAAGGGCGAAGTGAAACGCACCTTCAACCCTGAATTCCTCAACCGCCTGGACGAGATTATTCTGTTCCTGGCGTTGAGCGAAGCGGACCTGATCCAGATTCTGGAACTCATGGTCACTCAGCTCAACACTAACCTGGCGCAGAAGGCGATCACTGTGACGGTAGCCGATGAGGCCAAGAAGTGGATCCTCAACCAAACTCTCACCGACCGCACCTACGGAGCGCGGCCGCTGCGCCGGGCGTTGCAGAAGTATATTGAAGACCCGCTGTCAGAGGCGCTGATTCAAGGCACGATCACGACACGCCCGGCATTCATCGAGGTTTTCCTCGAGGATAACAAGCTGTTCTACCGGCCGGTGGACGCGGAGAAGACCGAGGGCGTGCTGCTGTACGAAAATAGCTAGCTCCAGATAGCTATCAGCTTTTAGCCGTCAGCGCGAGCTGGCGGCTTTCTGTTTTTTGCGACCGATCCTGTTCGGGACGAATCTGGACACGTGAGGTGTTTACTGGGAGGACGTAACATGGATAAGGTCAACATCGCCGACAAGTTCGCGAAGATTTCGGAATATTGGAAGCCCTACATCGCCGCCGAGCTGAACGGCCAACACGTGAAGCTCGACAAACTGAAGGGCGAGTTCGTGTTTCACCACCACGAGCGCGAGGATGAGATGTTCCTGGTGGTGAAAGGCCGCTTCCGCATGGAATTCCTCGACCGCCATGAATGGATCGAAGAAGGCGAGTTTATCGTCGTGCCGCGCGGAGTAGAACACCGTCCGGTCGCGGACGAAGAATGCTGGCTCCTGCTGTTTGAGCCAGCTTCCACGCTGAATACAGGCAACGTCGTCAACGAGCGNNAAGCGTTTTCTGGCCAAGCACAACATCCCGTACAAGGAGATTGACGTCGAGACCACGCCGGGCGCGGTGGATGAGATCGTCAAGCACGCAGGCAAGCACGCTATCCCGCAATTCGTCATTGATGGCGAGTGGGTGCAGCCCTACGTTGCGGGTAAAGGATTTCTCTACGAGGAGATGGCCAAGCGCCTGGGGATCGGCAGGCCCTAGTCTAAAGTTACATTAAGAGCCAATTCTATTCGTTAGGCGGCGGTTCCCTGCCATCCCCAAGACACTTTCGATATCCCCTGTACATCATCTTCCGTACCGTGGAAAAGCCTTGCCGGACAAGGGAAGATGACCAGTCATGTCCGGACCGGAGATTCCGCAGGAACCGAACGAGGTCAGCGAGAGCTGGCAGCAACTCGTGCAGGCCGTGCTGGCATTGGTAATGCTGGCTGGCGCGGCGGCCATATTTTACTATTACTCGCACTTCACGGCGCAGAGTGTACAGCCCAATGAACTGCAGAGTCAGGTAACCCAGCTTACACGGCAGGTGGCGCAACTCGAGAAACAGCAGGCAATGCCGGCCCTGGTGCTCAACCGGTATCGAAATTCCATCGGTTACATTTACGGCGTATATCAGGTTGGGTTCGCGCACCAACCAGCGACAATTCGGGCGCGCGTGTCGGGCACGGGATTCCTGGTGGGCGACGGTCTGATGGCCACAAACCGGCATGTGGCCGAGCCCTGGTATGGCGATAGCGAAGCCGAAGAACTGATCGATCATGGCGCAACCGCTATGCTGGAAAGTTTGGTGGTATTTTTTCCGGGCTCGCCAACGCCGCTGAGCTTGACCCCGGGCACGGTTTCTTCTACGGGTGATCTGGCCGTGCTGCGCATNNATCGCCGGGATGGTGGCTAAGTCGCCGAGCGGGATTTACCGGCGGCTGGCCTACCGGCACAACGACATTACCGCGGCCAGCGAACTGGCGGCGCTATCGCTAATTCGTCCTTCGACCACGTGCGGGCATCTGGGCGATGTGGTGGGTGACAAACTGATCTACGATGCGCCCACGGCGCACGGCGGCAGCGGTGGCCCCGTATTCAACTCCAACGCAGAAGTGATCGGAGTGAACTCCGCCTACATCGACGGATTCTCCGGCGGCACACTGGGAGTCTCAGTGGAGTCGTTACGGCCGCTAATCGAGGCAGCCGAGAAAAAGCCATAGAGAGTCAGCCAGATTTTATCGCAGTGATTCCCGGTCATTGCATCCGCCCGTAAAACGCTTTGCAGTAAGGCTATTTCAATCCCGAAACGTTGAGGCCGGCTTTCCTGGGGAACCATCCCGGTTCGCGCACGTGTTCATCCTGAAAACGGCGCAGGCGGGCGGCCATCACGCCGCTGCGCCCGAGGTAGCCGACGGCTTTTCGACCGTCGGCGCGATCGACTACTGGAAGCCGTCCGATGTCATAACGCAGCATCTTCGAAGCTGCCTCGGAAACCAGTTCGTCGGGATGAGTGACCACCAGTCGAGTGCTGCCTGCCTGCTGAACGGTCATGGCTCCGGAAGAATCCTTGTCGAGCGCGCGGAGCAAGTCGCCGCGAGTGATGATGCCAGCCAATTTTCCGTCGTCGTCGAGGATCAGCAGAGCCTCGTGGCGAGCGACCGCAGGATCGTGTTGCGCAATGCGTTCGGCGAGAGCGCCCACGGTGATGTCGGCCAGGATGGCCGGCAATTCCTGTTCCATCGTGTCGGCGACTCTCGCTTGGGAGAGAACATCAGCCTCGTAGTCCTGATGGACGTGAAGCCCGCGGCGCGCCAGCTTTTCCGTCATGATCGAACTGTTGGGCATCAAGAGCATCGCGATGCCGTCGGCGATGACGCTGACCAGCATAAGAGGCAATACGGAGTTATAGTCGCGCGTGATTTCGAAGGCGAAGATGATGAACGTAAACGTGGCGCGCGAGGCCGCGGCAAAAACCGCGCCCATCGCTACCAGTGCGAAAGCTCCGGGTGAAAGATGCGCGCCGGGCAGAAGGTGATTGGAGACCATGGCGAAAATGCCGCCCATGGCCGCGCTCCACATGAAGCAGGGCGCCAGCAATCCACCGGAGGTGCCGGAGCCGAGTGACACCGCCAGGGCAACGGCCTTGGCCAGCATGACGACGAGCAAGAGTTTCCAGGCGAACTGGCCATTGAGAATGTCGCCGATAGTGTCGTAGCCGACGCCGAGCACGCGAGGCACAAAGAATCCGATGATGCCCAGACCGAGTGCGCCAATGGCAGGCCACCACATTTCGTTGATGGGAAGTTTTTCGAACTGATCTTCCACCCAATAAAGGAGTTTGCTGAAGCCCACGGCGGCGAGGCCGCAAATCAGTCCCAGCACAAGATAAAAGGGCAGGCCGCGGGGAACAGCGAAGTCCATCGGGCTGACTTTGAACATCGGTCCCAATCCCAGAAGCTGCATGTGGACAGCGGTTGCCAGCGTGCTCGCAATCACGAGTGGGATGAACGAGCGCGATTTGAATTCAAAGAGCAACAGCTCAATGGCGAGAATCACACCGGCGATCGGGGTGTTGAAGGTGGCTGACATGCCGGCAGCGGCGCCGCAGGCGAGCAGCACTTTGCGCTCGACCGCTGTGGTGTGAAACGCCTGGCCGACGAGTGAACCGATCGCTCCGCCCGTCTGAATGATCGGACCCTCCGCGCCAAAGGGGCCGCCGGTGCCGATCGCAATGGCCGCCGAGATGGGCTTCAGGATCGCCACACGCGGGGCAATGCGGCTGCGGTTGAACAACACCGCTTCCATGGCTTCCGGAATGCCGTGCCCCTTGATTTTCGACGTGCCGTACTTGGCCATGACGCCCACAATGAGGCCGCCGATGACCGGAACGACGATCACCATCCACCCGAGGTGGTTGTGCTGCGCGCTGGAGAAGTCGGCCGACCAGCGATGGAAGAAGAAGAGATTGGTGAACAGGCCGATCAGTTTGTACAGAGCGAAGGCAAC
>PLKR01000145.1 GCA_003140655.1 Acidobacteriaceae bacterium
ACTGCTTTCCATCAAACGACCAGTGGAAGTCGTAGATGTGTTCGGAAGGGAAATCGGTAATCTGCTTGCCCTTGGAGCCATCGAGCGGTTGCAGCCAAAGGTTATCCACGCCATTTTCACGGATGGGATAGACCACGGCTTTTCCGTCACGGCTGAAGCGCACCAACCCGAAGCGGAGGCGTTCAAACTCAAGAAGTCTGGCTTTGCCGGAATCGATGTCTACCAATACTAACTTGTCCTTGTGCTCATCAACGTGATCCAGCGTTGCGAAGGCTGCGAGCTTTCCGTCCGGCGAGAGGTCGAAGCTGCTGTCTGAAATCGGCAGGTCCGAGATAGGTTGCGAACGTCCGCCGTCGATGGGAACCCGAGCCAGGTTCCCTTCGTCTCGCTGCTCGATGTAGTACACCCAGCGGCTGTCGGAAGAGCACACGGAGTGGTTGTCATTCTTGCCATTCGTAAGTTGCTTCAGATTGCCGCCTGAAGAATCGATGCGCCAGATGTTGTTGTCCCCAGTGCGTCCATGAAACCCAAGGTCGAACACGACATAGCGGCCGTCGCCGCAGGCGGCGGGATTGCCGGTCGGGCTCCCTTCTTCTGTCGCAATGACGGTTTTACCGCCCGTTGTTGGATCGATCCGGTTCAGCGTACTTCCCTGGTCTCCTATCAACCCGCCGTTCGGTGTCCAGGTGAAGTTCGTAAACGCCTCTGCCGCCGTGACGGGATGAGCTTGTGCGCCGGTGTCGGAGGCGGGCATCAGGAATAGGCTCCATCGTCCCTCCATCATGACCGTCGCCAGCGCGCGCCCGTTTGCCACAACGCTGACATTCGAGTAGGTATTTGTATCGTGCGTGATCGGAGACAGCTTCCCTTCCGGGAAGGAAACGAACGCGATCTGAGCTTGATGGTAGTTCGAGCTTTGTCCGCGCCACAGACCGAGCAATCCGCTGCCGTCNNCTGCTCACATCCACAGCCACCTGACTTTCCAGCACCTCTCCCATATGCAAACCGCCACAGACAATCGTTTTTCCGTCTGGAGACCACGCGGGAGCATAAAGGCCTTGGCTGTTTGAACCGCTCGCCAGCACTTTCTCTCCCTCGTCGCCGCCTTCCACAGGGCGAATGATGAGCCGATACTTCCCCGGCTCCGGATTGTCGTAGCGCATGAAGGCAAACTTTTTTCCGTCCGGAGAAAAAGTAACATTCGAATCGACATCGGATACGAGCTTTTGCGGCGTACCGCCAAGCAGCGCAGCCCGGTACAGAAACTTTAGTTCCGGATTTCCTGGATCGCTGCGCACGAAGTAGAAGTAGTTTCCGTCTGGAGAGAAACGCAACCCGTTGTAATACACGTCCGCCGGAGGCTGCACCTGAGCGTTGCTGTTCGTCGGCACATTCCTCAGCCAAAGGCTCGACAGCCCATTTTTTCTGGTCAAACTCAGAATGTACTTGCCGTCCGGGGAGAGGGCGGCAAGCAACGCGTCGCCGGTATCGGTAACCTTGGTGACAGAAATGTCCTGGAACGGAATATGGGGGCCGCGAGTGAGAAAAGCGTAAATTCCGTAAGCCGCCGCTGCCACCAGCACCAGCACGATTCCCGCCGTCAGGCTGGCGCCGAGTTTATTCTGGCGCGCGGCGGAGACCACGGCTGAACTGCTGGAAGTCTTCAGAGCCGGAACGGAACCAGCGGTGATCCCCGCGGAAGACGCGGCCACCAGAACTGCTGGCGCGCTGCTAGACCCCGCCTGCGCTGGCTTCCTTCCAGACTCTGTGTCCCGCTTCAGCCGCTTGAGGTCGCCACGAAGATCGGCGGCCGACTGATAGCGCAGGTCGCGGTCTTTTTCCAGAGCCTTCTCGATAATCTCCTCGAGTTTCGGCGGCAAGGTGGAATTCAGCTGCGTCGGTGGGACCGGATCGAGCTCAAGAATGGCATGGAACACCACGGCGGAAGTGGCGCCGGAAAAAGGAAAGCGTCCAGTTGCCATCTGGTAGATCACGACGCCGAGAGAGAACAGGTCAGTGCGCGGGTCCAAGTCTTCACCGCGCGCCTGCTCCGGGGACATGTAAGCGATCGTGCCGACGGTCGATCCCGGACTCGTGAGGTGCACCGGTCCCGGCGTATCCTGCGTCGCTCCGATGGTTTCCATCTCCATTTCAGGGCGTGCCAGCTTGGCCAGGCCGAAGTCGAGCACCTTCACCTGCCCGCGCTGGGTGAGAAATATGTTTGCCGGCTTGATGTCGCGATGGATGATTCCTTTGGCGTGAGCGGCGTCGAGCGCATCCACGAGCTGAATACCCCAGTCGAGCAGGCGATCCAGCGGCATCGCGCCGGCACCGAGGCGACGGTCCAGAGTCTCGCCTTCCAGCAACTCCATCGCGATAAAAGATTGTTCCTGCCCGTTCTCAATCTGGACTCTTTCGACCGCATAAATGGTGCAGATGTTGGGATGNNCGGGCCTCAAGCAGAAAGCGGTCCAGCGCATTTTGATCGCGGGAGAGCTGCGGCGGCAGGAACTTCAGAGCGACGCGGCGTCCCAGATCGAGGTCTTGCGCTTCGTAAACCACCCCCATCCCGCCGCTTCCCAGCTGGCCGGTGATGCGGTAATGCGAGATGGTCTGGCCGATCATGCTTATGTTACCTAAGTTCCTTTGTTTTCAGTGTTTTGTTCTCTGTTTTTCTGGACTTGTATCTTGGCTCTTGAGATACTGGAGTTGTCAGCGGGGAGGTCAAATGGTCATCATCGAAGCGAACGGCGGCTTCCATCTGAAGGGATACTCGAAGGTCTCTTTCAAGGATGGTAAGCCGCTTCAGAAGTTGCGGGCTGACGGAACTCCCCTCCGTGTTCAGCAGTCCGTCCTGCTGGCACGCAAGAACGAGACGTATCCGAACAAAAGTCACTGGCGTGTTCAGGAACTCGCCGTCGCCAAGCAGCGACAGATTGAAGAGTGGGAACGGGCGTCCGTGACCGCGACGGCGGAACCTGCGGCCCCCAGCGGCGACATGACCGTGA
>PLKR01000634.1:0-4577 GCA_003140655.1 Acidobacteriaceae bacterium
TACCATGCACATCGCTCAGGCGAACGATGCGTGCCTGCGAATCAGCCGCGGCGGGCAACGCCAGGAGCGCGCAGGCCAAGGCCGTCAAAATGATCGAGTGAAGTCGTGGCTTATACATAGCAGCCTCCGGGATACTGACACTTCCCGCCCTATTAGAACATGGTTTTGCGCTGATGGTTATCTCCAAATACGCCTGGCCCATCAATGCCCCGCCGCAGCCGTGCTCCCCATTTCGATCATCTCCTTCGCCCGTGCCCGCACTACATTGATAACTGAAGTATCCTCGGCAATCTCCCGCAGCACCGGCGCTACCCCTTGTATCTCGCTCAGTTCGTCGTTCTTCGCCTGCGCTTCCATGTGCTTCAACTCCTCGTCCAGCGCCAGCTTTTGATAGCGATGGTAGTATGCCAGCCGGCGTCCATATTCCAGTGTGCCCGCCATGTTCTGGAAAAGCGCGGTCAACCGCTGCACCGCTGCCACATTCGAATAGTTGTATCTCGCCGTAAAAGACCGCTGGCCATCCTGATAGCTCAGGATTTTCGTGCCCGTAAAGGCAGTTTTGCGATTGCCGGAGTCAATCTTGCCCGCGAAATACTGCGCCCGCTTCGCCCACTCGAAAATTCGCGCGCGATTCCCTGCCGACACCTCGAATTCTGCCCGGTACGCTTGCTCCTCCGAATCCTCCGTTACCTTCCCGGTGCACTCATACCGCGCATGTCCGGTCGCGTCGACCGCCATAGAGTAGTGCTCAGGATCGGACTGGGGAAAGTCGAACGTAAACGCAACCACCGCGGCCGAAGCCGCCCGGCCACCAACTACCTGCTGCGCCATTAGCAGCGCAGACACTGCCGTGACCGCCAGCAATCCCATCCCAACGGTCCGCCAGAGACCCATGCCTAGTATTTGAGAATCTCGAATGAGAAAAGCCCGAGTCATCACCGCGCGGCAGCCTTCTGTCTTTCGAGCGTGCCCGCGGTATGCAAATGGCAGATCGCGATGGCCAGCGCGTCCGACGCGTCCATCGGCTCCGGAGCCTCCGCCAATCCCAGCAAGCGCGTCACCATGTCCTGCACTTGCTGCTTCTCCGCGCGCCCGTATCCCACCACCGACGATTTGATCGTCAGCGGCGAATACTCCGCGACCTCCAACCCAGCCGCGGCCGCTGCCAGCATNNCCTTCAATCGCCACCTCATCCGGCTGGTGCTCTGTAATAAGTTCGCCGAGTTCGTCATAGATGCGCGCCAGCCGCCGCGCCAGCGGATCACGCGGTGAAAGCTTGATCGCTCCGCACGTCAGGCAAACTAACCGCCCGCCGGAATGCATCTCTACCACGCCGTACCCGGTGTAGTTCCCGCCGCAATCGATGCCCAAAACTCGCATGTGAGTGCAGTCTATCGCGGAAACGGTGCCGATCCTAGAGAGGAGATTCGCCAAGTTAACAACGAACAAGCTAACAACACTTCGGCCGCCGCACTTTCGCCTCTTCGAATTCCCGGCGGAACGCCGCATAGGCCTCGCTCGACGACGCCATCCCAGCCCGTCCCAGGAAACGCGTATACGCAGCTTCATCAAAAATCTCCCGCAGGGTCGCGACCGCAGTCGCTGCGAAATCACAGATCGTCTTTCGCACTCGATTCATCCCTGTTCCTCCACCAGCCGCGTTCTCACGAATGGCGATTCCTTCACCCGCGCTTCTTTCGCTCCACTCAGAACTCCCATCCACTGCCGCCCCGATTCCACCAGCACCAGCGTGACCATCACCACGAGAGCTGCCGTAACCGCCGCATCCAGGCGATTGTTGAAGATCAGCCGCGCCGTCGCGCTCGACATTGGAACTGGGCCCGCCGCCAGCGCCTGCGCCTGCGCCAGAAATCCCACGCGCGGATTCGGATCGAACATCTTGTGCCACGACGCCGTAAACGTCACCGCCACCAGCCAGGCCAGGGGCACCAGCGTCACGGCCGCATACTTCGCGCGATGCATCTTGATGATGATGGTCGTGGCCACGCACAGCGCCACCGTCGCCAGCAGTTGATTCGAGATGCCGAACAGCGGCCACAGGGAATTGATCCCGCCCAGCGGATCCTTCACGCCCTGCCACAAGAAATATCCCCAGGCCGCAACGATCAGCCCGCTGGTCGCCAGAATCGATGGATACCAACTCGTCCGTCCCAAAGGCTTGTAGACATGCCCGAGCGCATCCTGCACCATGAAGCGCGCCACGCGTGTCCCCGCATCGAGAATGGTCAGGATAAACAGCGCTTCGAACATGATCGCGAAGTGATACCACAACGCCATCAACGTCTCGCCGCCCAGGCTGTGCGAGAAAATGTGCGCCATGCCCACTGCAAACGCAGGCGCTCCGCCGGTTCGGTTGTAAAGCGTCTGCTCACCCACAGCATGCGCCAGGGCCTGCATGTCCGCAGCGGTTACCGGAAAGCCCCAACTGGAAATAGTCGCCGCCGCCGTCGCAGGCGCCTGCCCGACGATGCCCGCTGGGCTGTTGATCGCAAAATACACTCCCGGCTGCAGCACGCACGCCGCGATGATCGCCATCACCGCTACCGCCGATTCCGCCATCATCGCGCCATATCCCACCATGCGCGTCTGGGTCTCACGCGCAATCAGTTTCGGCGTTGTTCCGCTTGAGATGAGAGCGTGAAATCCGCTGATCGCTCCGCAGGCAATCGTGATGAAGGCGAAAGGAAATATCTTCCCCGCAAACACCGGACCCGTGCCATCGACAAACCGCGTCAGCGCCGGCATGTGAAGCGTGGGATGCAGCGCGACGATCCCAACGCCTAACAACACAATCGTTCCCAGTTTCACGAATGTGCTCAAATAGTCGCGCGGCGCCAGCAGCAGCCACACTGGCAGCGCGGAGGCGGCAAACCCGTAAACCATGATCAAAATCGCCAGCGTGGGCGCGCTAAACGTAAACACCCGCGCCAGCATCGCATTCTGCGACACATACTGCCCGCCCCAGATCGCCGCCAGCACCAGAACAAATCCCAGCGCCGATACCTCCAGCACTTTCCCCGGACGAATCCGCCGGAGATACACACCCATCAGCAGCGCAATCGGCATGGTCATCGCGATCGTGAACGTGCCCCAGGGGCTTGCCTTCAGCGCGTTCACTACGATCAGCGCCGCTACTCCCAGCAGGATGATCAGAATTGCGATCACCGCCACATAAGCGACGAATCCCCCGACGCGCCCGATCTCATCTTTAGCCATTTCAGTAAGCGATTTGCCGTCGCGGCGTACCGAGAACAGCAGAATCACGAAGTCTTGCACGCAGCCCGCAAACACTGCGCCGGCCAGCACCCACATCGTCCCCGGAAGATAACCGAACTGCGCCGCCAGCACCGGCCCTACCAGCGGCCCGGGCCCCGCGATCGCTGCGAAGTGATGTCCAAACACCACCCATTTATTGGTGACAAGAAAATCGCGGCCGTTCTCCAGCCTCTCCGCCGGAGTCGCGCGCAGGCCATCGAGCATGAGAATCTTTACCGCGATGAACTTGCTGTAGAACCGGTACCCGAGCGCATAGCAGCAGGTCGCGGCCACCACCAGCCAAAGTGCGTTGATGGGTTCACCGCGATGCAGGGCCACCGCGCTTACCGCCACGGCGCCAAGCAATGCAACTGTTCCCCATCCCAAAATCGCAAGAGTCTTATTCATTCTCTTCAATCCAGTGATCAGTCCGCCCCCGTGCAAGAGCACGCGACCTGCACGAGGACTATCCCATTTCGCTGGTCATGATGAAAAGTGGCTTCATTTCGAAGCTTTTGTAGTGGGGCCGAAGGCGGTCGACATTGTAATGTTCTCTTACGTTGACAACCTTTTTCGTAGCGGTAACGGTGTCGATGGGCATGTTGTCGTAACGGCCATTCCTGAGGACCACAAGCCGTCCGTGGATCCTGCCCAGCAGCANNTTGTACTTGGGGGAAAGCTCCTTCAGCTTCTCGGACACCAGCTCACCGATACCGCCAAGTTTCTTGTGGCCGAAGGCGTCAGTGGTCTCCGCCTCGAAGACCATTTCTCCTCCTTTGAACATCGCTCCCTCCGAAACCAGAACGACGGAGTAGTGGCTGGGGTTCTTCTGGCGGTCAGAAACCAATAACTCGGTCAGCCGTTCGATGTCGAATTGGTGCTCCGGGATCACGCAGCGNNGAGCCGGCGCTGGTGCGCAGGCTGTTCGTCATGGAAATAGTGCGCGTCACACAGGTGCTGAAGCCGATGCAGTAGTCGGTGCCGGGAACATCATTGTCCATGGTTTTGGGAATCGCGACCACCTTCACGCCTTCCTGATAAAGGCGTACGCCATAGCTCAGCGTGTCATCCCCGCCGATGGGGATGAGGTAGTCAATGCCCAGCCAGTCCAGATTCTTTAGGACTTCTGCGGTCAGGTCGTTCTTCTCGGCGCTATAGGTGGACTGCAGGTGAGGCGGCACGCGGGACTTCTCCACCCGGCTGGGGTTGGTGCGTGAGGTGTGCAGGAACGTCCCGCCGGTGCGCCCGGTGCGGTTAACCAGATCTTCGGAAAGCGTTTGAAAGTTCTCGCTGTTGTCGTA
>PLKR01000634.1:4585-4874 GCA_003140655.1 Acidobacteriaceae bacterium
AGAATTCCGATCACACCTTTTTTTGTCTTCACGTTTGCCACCTTATTTCGCGGATGTCGCGTCGTCATCATTCACATCCTATCTGACCGCAAAGGCACATTATCGCTGCCCGTCCATTTATAAACGATTTCCCAAGAGAGCCGATCCGCATTTAATGATAATCTGGGTGCTTCCCGTAGAGTAATGCTCGGCTTCGTCTCGCGATGCACAACCTTTACCTGCGGCTCGCTCCGTGGTTAGTGACGCTTCTCGAACTCCTCCTGCTGACGGCCACCGGTGGGTTGATTCT
>PLKR01000521.1:0-4758 GCA_003140655.1 Acidobacteriaceae bacterium
ACTTCGCGCCGGCCCATGGGGTCCAGCCCGGACATGGGTTCGTCGAAGAACACGAGCTTCGGATCGTGCAGGATGGCCTGGCCGATTCCCACCCGCTGCAGCATGCCTTTGGAAAACTTACGCAATTGCACGCCCTGCACGTCGCGCAATCCGACCTGCTGGAGTACTTGCTCGACGCGCTGCTTGCGCTGTTTGGCGGGAACGCCGGAAAGCTGGCCGTAGTATTCCAGCAGTTCGTGAGCCGTCAGATAGTCGTAGAAATAGGGCTGCTCGGGAAGGAAGCCGATCTGCGCTTTGACTCGAGGGTCAGTCCATTCGCGGCCCAGAATGCGCGCCGATCCGGCGGTTGGGAACACCAATCCCATGAGCAGTTTGAGCGTAGTAGTTTTGCCGGCGCCGTTGGGGCCGAGGAAGCCGAAAATCTCTCCATCCTCGACCGAGAGGTGCAGAGGGTGCAATGCACGCTTGGGGCGCTTGCGCCAGAAGCCCACGCTGTAGGTTTTTTCCAGTCCCAAAATTTCTATGGCAGACATGGCAGAAACAAAGTTGCTAGAGAAATCATTTTGTTTTACAGGAAAATTATATGCAAATCCGATTGGGAGTAAAGTGGCAGCGCGGGCGCGGGATATTACGAAAGTAAAAGACGCGGCTAGCACTCTGGCAGGTTCGATGCTTGGCCGGAAGTTTGCGGACGGGCTTAGTTACTTGCTGGCGACAGGGCGAGGCAGGGAGCATAGCCGGCGACCAGAGTGGTGTTGCCCGGCGGCTGAAGACGGATCACCAGATCGTCAGCGGAGCAGTAGGCGCGGGTGCCGGTCATGTCGCTGATGGGGGTCGCAGTGGCATAGAACTGGTTGTTGATGGCACTTCCCGGGCCAGCAGATCCGGTGGCCGCAAAGCTGTAGCCGCTCTTGGGGCCCCCACCGGCTAGAGACTGGTCGATGAGACATGCGGTAGCGATGCTTGGAGCGCACGGCTGCGCCCCGCCCAAGGGAGTCAGCGTCGCCGGAAAGCCAACGGTTTGGTAGGAGCCGAAATACCCGACTTCAGCGACGTTGATCGCATGCATGGAACCCGCGGCGGACGAATCGTTGGCCGCCATGCGAGCCCGCATTAAGTTCGGGATGGCGATGGCAGCGATGACCAGGATAATAGCCACCACGATCAGGAGCTCGATAAGTGAGAAACCCTTCTGTTTCACCATGGTGTTCATCCCGTCTGTCGCCCTTAGCCCGAGCAAATCTTCCGGTCCCCGGGGACACACGAAAACTGTTGCACTTAACAGGCCAGGCTCGTACAGGCCAGTCCCGTCGACCCTGGGTCCGTTACGGCAGTAACCATCTCCTTGAATGGTTTTGGCCGGCCGGCAAAAGAATAAAAGGACGGCGGATTCGCATCCGCCGCCCTCTGGCTTCGTACCCTCCCCCAGGTACTTGCCAATTTTAGGCTGTGTTAGTTGTTCATCGGGGTGAGAGCCAGGCAAGCCGCGTAGGTGGCTGGGGCAGTAATGACGCCAGCCGCGCCGTTGCGCACTACACCGTCATCAGCGGCGCAGAACGACTTGGTGCCCGACGTGTTGGAGATTGGAACCGCGGTCGTGAAAAACGTCGAGGGCGCCGCAGCCGCAGGAGCGGTGACCGTAACGGCAAAGCTATAACCGCTCTTACCGAGACCTGCGCCGTTGGTGGCCAGGTTGTTGTCGATCAAGCAGCCGGTGGCAATTGCCGGAACGCAAGGCGTTGCGTTGCCGCCCAACTGGGCCAGCGTGGCATAACCTTGGGTGGGATAGGAGCCGTAATAACCGACTTCACCGACGATGATGGTGTGCTCGGAGGAGGCCGCGGACGAATCGTTGGCAGCCATACGGGCGCGCATCAGGTTAGGAATTGCAATAGCCGCAATGATCAGGATGATGGCAACCACGATCAGCAGCTCAATCAGTGAGAAACCCTTGTTTTTATTCATTTTCATCTCTCTCCCCGTGTTTTCGAGTTTTGCCGTCAGTCAGCAGTAAAGCTTCTTAACGATGCCTTAACTTGTTGCAGCTCTGCTACCAAAAAGGAGCGTTTGGCGAGACTAAAGTAAGCGGCGGCCTATCTTCTTGAAACGATGAGGAGAACGGGCATTTAGCCGATTCCCAAGTCGGAGCAGATGACAAAACGGGTCTGGTTCGGATGACAGAAATTGTCAAAATGAGAGGGCAGCCAGCCGTAAGTGAGCAAAGGAACAAAAGGGCAGCGGATTTAGATCCGCCCCTAGCGCCCTGGACCGGTTACAGCAGTAGCCATTTTCTTTTCAATAATGTGAGCCGGCCGGCGGTTGCGCAAGGTTAAATCGCGCTTCGACATCCAACTCTCAAGGCCAAAGGTTATCGACGTCGTCGCCAAGATGAGAGTCCAGGGAATTACCGGAGACTTGAGCGCCCACGACACGCCAAAGCGAACGAACAGAAGCCAGGCCATGGTGAATCCAAGACCGTAAACCATGGCGGCGATGCGCCCCGATTTGTTGGGAAGGGTGTAGGAAGCCACTGATTGCACCGCGAGCGCAAAAGGTAAGCTCACAACCAGGTCGACGAGATAGTGCTGTCCGCTTCCCAGCGTAGCAATCACGGTCAGGAAGAGATAGAAAATGAGGGCTGCACGCAGGGCGCGCGGAAGACCTCTGCTATTCCACCACAGCAGCACTAGCCAACCCATGTGCAGCGAGGGCATTCCATTGCGAGGGATACCCAGCGGGAGCGACATCTTTTGCAGCTCGAATGTCGATAAATCCTTGTATGGAAGGCTGTTCCAAGGGAAGTCTCGCCCGAAAGCGTAGAGGGGCCCAGTGGCGGGCACGACATTGTACAAGATCCACCCGGCAACGCCGGCAAGCAACAGCACAGTCAGCACGTGCCACGACACGCGCCTTACTGCAACAGGAATTTGCCATGCGCACACAACCGCCATCGCGAAGGGCAGGGACAGGTACGTCAGCAACGTCATGCGGGTCAAGAGGAGGCTGCTGTACATGATCCTTCCCATCCAAAAGCTGGGCTGAAACCCGAGGCTTCCGTCGAAGGCATACAGCCAGGCATCGTCTGTCTGGGGGCTCAGGCCGCTGCTCAATCGCAGCACGTTGGCGCAAGCAAGAATGAAGAAGACCAGAACCAGGGCCGGTACTAACAGCGCCATGGCATTTTCCCGGCCTTCCCGCTCCGACCACAAAGCGCGGAGCCCAAGCAGTAAGAGCGCGCCGAAGCCCAGCGCCGCAAAACCGCTGGCCACGCGAAGCACCCAGAATGGAACATGCGGGAGGTGGATGACCTTGATGAAGAGCGCCGAGACCAACAGCCAGGCGTAGATTTCCCAACGTGAGGGAGCGCCGCGCAGGAAGAAGGCAAACCCACCGGCAATGGCGAATGGCAGGTAGGGCTCATCAAAATTGGTTAGTAATGCGCCTGCAATTACGAGCGCTGCCCAAACGGCCGACAGGGTAATTAGAGGAACGAGCGAATTTGGTCGCGAAGGAGCAAGCTTTTCCCACGCCATACTTGTAACACCTCGCAAGGTACCCGCCATCGCAGGACGAGTTTGCGGTAATTGTAAGCCTGGGGTGGGGAGAATCCTCTGTTACCACAGTTTGTCGAAAGTAAATGCAGGGTCGGTAACAAAGCTACAAACTGGATCTGTTCCGGAAGTTCGAACGTCTTTTGTAGTTCCGATGTGTGAGGGCGGTGAGGCGACGGAAAATACAAAAGGGCAGTGGATTTGCATCCACTGCCCTGTGGCCTGGTACCCACTCTGGGTACTTTGCCAGGTTAGTTGTTCATTGGGCTCAGAGCCAGGCAAGCCGCGTAGGTGGCTGGGGCAGTAATGACGCCAGCCGCGCCGTTGCGCACTACACCGTCATCAGCGGCGCAGAACGACTTGGTGCCCGACGTGTTGGAGATTGGAACCGCGGTCGTGAAAAACGTCGAGGGCGCCGCAGCCGCAGGAGCGGTGACCGTAACGGCAAAGCTATAACCGCTCTTACCGAGACCTGCGCCGTTGGTGGCCAGGTTGTTGTCGATCAAGCAGCCGGTGGCAATTGCCGGAACGCAAGGCGTTGCGTTGCCGCCCAACTGGGCCAGCGTGGCATAACCTTGGGTGGGATAGGAGCCGTAATAACCGACTTCACCGACGATGATGGTGTGCTCGGAGGCGGCCGCGGACGAATCGTTGGCAGCCATACGGGCGCGCATCAGGTTAGGAATTGCAATAGCAGCAATGATCAGGATGATGGCAACCACGATCAGCAGCTCAATCAGTGAGAAACCCTTCTGTTGTTTCCGCATCTCTATTTTCCCCTCGTTTTAGACTTTTGTTGTTTCATGCTGCTTCATGGTGATGACGCAGTCGAACTTGATAAGGGCACTTGCCCTGCCAACCCTGCTAGTTACCTTGGTTCTTGCCGAGCTGAGAGCAAGGTCTTTATTTTCATAACGAGTTCAAACTTCAGACTCATTGTAACGCGTTGCGAGGCCTGGCTTTATGCCAAAATCTGTCGTGGCACTGACGGTTCGCGGCAACTGCTATGCAGACGACAGACAATCTCAGAACGAGTCAGAGTCCGGATCTTGCGNNGCAGGCATCACTCCCGATTAGAACGCGGCTGCGGGCCCGGCGGTGCGTCGTTTTGTTTCATTCCGCTTTCACCAGCAGACAGGTCACATCATCGTGCTGCGGGGTCGCGCCGACGAAGAGATCTAGTTCCGCCATCAGGCGTTGCAGCATC
>PLKR01000521.1:4771-9130 GCA_003140655.1 Acidobacteriaceae bacterium
TCCGGCTGAATGCCGAGGGGTAATCCACCCACATCGAGACGCTCGATCAATCCGTTGCTGCGGCGCAGGATTGGATTGTTGTGACCGGCATTGATGTAGTGGAAGACCCGCCGGGCGGCGTCGTACTCGGCCAGAAAAGCGGTGGTGAAGCGCAATCCGCCCTGGCTGTTGGAGCAGGCGTACTTGTTCATGTTCGCCACCAGTTCAGGCAGGGCCACCTGAGCAGTCGAAAGCGTTTTGAGACTGGCCTGAAAAGTGGCCATGAGCATGGCCGCGGGAATGCTCTTGCCAGCCACGTCGGCCACGGCGAACATCACGCGATTCTCTTCGTTGGTTTTGCCGGGACGCGGAAACACATCATAGTAGTCGCCGGCGACGGTGTTCGCGGGGCGCGTGGTGTAGGCAACCGAGATTCCGGGAATCTGCGGCGGAGCCCCGGGCAGCAGCCAGGTCTGGATTTCCCGCGCAATCTGGAGATCGCGCTTCATCACGACGCGATCGGCAATCTCCAGCATGAGCAGCAGAAACATCAGAAGACCGCCAAAGAAATGGAAGTCGAGTTCGACGACGTGCAACTCATGTCCGGCATCGTGGTAGCTAAAGCCGCTGCTGGGAAACACGAGCATGATGAACGCGGCCAGCAGCAATACGCGGCGCGCGGGTGAGAGTTTTTCGAGAACGGCCCAGAAGAATTCCTTGACGACGTGCAGATTGTGGCCGCGCCTCGTGAGACCCTCTGGCGTTTTAGCGGCCACGTCGCGCGAATAGAGACGGTAGCTGGTGCGCGCTTCGGTCTCAAACTGAGACCAAAGTTGGCTCACCTCCAGCCCCTCGGTGACCCGCTGCCAGAACCGATGCAGCCGCACACTGAGAGGGATGCGTTGAGCGGAAGCCGATCCGGCCGGTGGGGAAGCGGTCGCCATGGGAGTGCAGTGATTATAGAGGAAGACAGGGGCGAGATTTTCGATTGTCGATTTCCAAATTGTCAATGTTCCAAACAATCGGAAATTGTCAATCGGAAATATTAAAATCTCCTAGAACAGTGCCAGTTGCTCGTCCACCGCCTGCACCGGCCACTTCGCATTCGACATCGTTCCCCGGGGGTCGGCACCGCGGATGCCGTATTTCTGGCGGAAGCGCGCGATGAGTTGTGCCACCTGCTTGCCATAGGAAGGCGGTAAAAACGAGCGGTCCTGATAGCGCTGGCGATAGTTCTCCACCAACTGGGGGAAGTGTTGCTCAAGGAACGGAAGAAAAACTGCTGCTGAACAGGGCTTCAGGAACAGAGATCCGGCGAAGATGTGGCGGGCTCCGGCTGTGGTTGCGGCGCGCACTACGGCCTCCAGATCCGCGGGTGAATCCGTAATACCGGGCAGAACGGGCGAACAACTTACGCCCACCGTCAGCCCCGCGTCGCTGAGCTGGCGAACCGCGTCTATCCGCAGGTCAGGGCGAGGAGCGCGTGGCTCCAAAATCCGCGCCAGTTCGACGTTCAAGGTGGTCACGGTGATGTGGATCGACAGCGCATTATTCTGCGAGACCTCGCGCAGAAGATCGAGATCCCGGACGATGAGATTGGATTTGGTGACGATCCCCAGCTCGAAGCCGCGATGCAGCGCGAACTCTTCGAGAATGCCGCGGGTGACTTGGTAGCGGCGTTCTGCCGGTTGGTAGGGATCGGTCGCGGTGCCGAGCGCAATGGCTTCCCCCGGCTTGACCCGCCGCAGTTCGCGCCGCAGCAGTTCCGCGGTGTGCTGCTTGACATAGATTTTCTGTTCGAACTCCGCTCCATCGCGCATTTCCATAAATTCATGGGTGTAGCGGGCATAGCAGTATTTGCAGGCGAATTCGCAGCCACGGTAGGGATTGATTGTCCAGGTGAACGGCAAGTTGCGATTGCTGACGCAGCGGTTCAGCAGGGATTTCGCGGGGAGAGTGAAGTATTCGACGTCATGGCCCTCGCGCAGGGATTCGCCCTCTGCGGCGAGGCGGGCGATGCCGACCAGCGGGGATTTCTGCGGAAGAGGGAACAAGGGCAGAGTGGACATATTCGCCTTTTGTTCGCCTAGAATAGAACTTACGATCAACGCTGTCAAGTGGGAAGGAGCGGGCCGGGACGCCGCCCCTTCGGCCTCGCTCAGGGCAGGCTCCCTGCCGCCGGGACGGCGGCGCTATGAAGACGGCGGCGCTACGGCTGGCCTGCGGCTTTTTCCGCCGGCTTGTCGAACAACTTGGGATCGACCGGCGGATTGATCTCCAGCGCCGTGTATTCTGATGTACTTGAATCCTCGCCGTTCTGCTTGTTGTGGCGCATGAAGGGAACGGTCAGGCCGTTTACTGACTTCCAGTTATCCATGTCGGTCTCGCCCTGCACGGGCCCACCCTGGCTGAGAGTTCGATACGTCTCTTTCAGAATGTAACCGCTTTGCGGATCGACAAACCAGCGGATCGCAGTGCCCGCGGCAGTCACGTCTACGATGCGNNCGATGAAGATGGGATCGCGCTTGATCTGCTCCAGCGTCTCCGCCTTCTGGGAAGCGGGAAAGTCGCGGATGCCCTGGCCGGGGACGGCCATGAAGGCTGCATCCGGCGTGACCACAACGTCCATGGTTCCTGCCGGTGTTTGCATTTCAGCGTGCAGGTGGTCGGGGTAAACGATCACGGTTTCCATTTGCATGGGGAGGTCGCCCTGGGGCGTTTTCTGAGTGAGAGTCAGCTTTGCCTTTACGGCCTTGATTGCCGTCAGTTTGGCTTCGCCCCCCATCGCGGCCACCACTTTCGCCGCGAGGGCTTTGCCTTCTTCATTTGACCCTGTAGGTTTGGCGCTGTCATTCTCCTTGGCGCCCGGCGGAGGCGGAATGGCGATATCGATTTCCTTTACTGGGCCGAGTGACGAGAAAGGCTTGTCGAACTCTTTCGTATTGCCGACCACAAGCACCGCGAGCTGATCGCGGTGCACATATTTCGCCGCGACGCGATTCACGTCGGCAGCCGTTACCTTCTGGATTTCCACGAGATACTTGTCGAGCCAATCGGCGGGGTATCCGTAGAATTCATAAGTGACGCGCTCGGCCAGAACTTTGTCGGGGGAGTCGAGGCGGAAGATAAACGCGTTCAGGATGGCGTCTTTGGCCTGCTTGATCTCATTGTCGGTGATGGGTTGCTTAGCCAGGTTGTCGATGTCCTCATCGAGGGCCTGGATTGACTCGATCGTTGTCGCGCTCTTGGTGCCCACGACGAATTGCAGAATGCCGGGATGCCCAAAGTTCGCCCCGATGCCACCGCCCACGTTGTAGGCCAAGCCGCGCTTGGTGCGAATGTCGTTGAACAGCCGCGAGGAGAAACCGCCGCCGAAAGCCTCGTTAAAGACGCTGATGGCGTAGTAGTCGGGATTGTTGCGCGTAGTGCCCAACGCCACCATGTGGATGGTGCTCTGATTTACGTCTTCCTTCGGAATGAGATAGTAGCCCGGCTTGGCGGGGTGGTACTGGATCTCTTCCTTCGGCAAGTCGGCGCCTCTGGGCCATGCCTCAAATGCGGCGCGCAGCTTGGCTTCCATGGCTGAAGCATCGAAATCGCCGCTTATGCCGAGGATGATGTGATTGGGATGGACGTAAGTCTTGTGCCAGTCGACCAAGTCTTGCCGAGTGATGGCGGCGATGGAGGAATACTCAGGCTCACGGGCATAGGGATTGTCCGCTCCATAAGCCAGCTTGGTGGATTCGCGTGCCGCAATTCCGCCGACTTCGTCATTGCGCCGCGAGATGCTGTCATCCGCTTGCTTCTGCGCCAGGTCGAGCTTGTCGGCACGGAATTCGGGATTCTGCAGCAGGTCGGCGAAGACTTTGAAGACATCGTCGAAGTCGCCCTTCAGGCAACTCAAGCTGATGCTGGTTGAATCGGGACCGCCGCCGGTCTCGACTTTGGCGGCACGTACTTCGAGAAAATCGTCAAGCTGATCGCCGGTTTGCATCTTCGTGCCTCCGGTGCGCCAGACTTCGCCGAAGATATCCACCAGTCCAACTTTGCTGGCCGGCTCATTGCGCGAGCCGCCGCGGATGCGAGCGCTGCCGTCAATCAGTGGCAGTTCGTGATCCTCTTGCAGGAAGATCACCATGCCGTTGGAGAGTTCAATGCGCTTGGGCTGCCGCGGATGGAAAGCGGGCAGAGGTGCGATCGGGATCTGCTGCCAGTTCGTCGCTTGTGATGCGGCTCTCGGGAGCGGCACAAACATGACGGCGGCGACGAGAATTATCGAAAGAGAAATCCGATTCGTTTTCATTGCGCACCTCCCTGATCCGGCGCACCTTGCTCTGACGGAGCCTGATCCGATCCCTGCTCGCCGCCTTTTCCCGCGCC
>PLKR01000364.1 GCA_003140655.1 Acidobacteriaceae bacterium
GACCCCGGCGACGGCTCCGACGGCGCAATCCGCAAGGCCCGCGAACTTGCCGCCAAGCATCCGGATTTATATTTCTACGCCGATCAATACTCCAACGATGCGAATTGGCTTGCCCACTACCATGGAACAGCCAACGAAATCTGGCAACAGACCGAAGGGCGGATTACTCACTTTGTTGCCATGCTCGGCACCAGCGGCACGTTTATGGGCACGACGCGCCGCTTGAAGGAACTCAATCCCACAATCCGCTGTATCTCGCTGCAACCCGATTCCTCGTTTCACGGCATAGAAGGCGCCAAGCATATGGCCAGCGCAATCGTTCCCAAGATTTACGACCCAGCGCTGGCGGATGAAAACCTTGAGATCGCGACCGAAGATGCCTACGCCGTGGCCCGCCGCCTCGCTCGTGATTGCGGACTGCTGCTAGGAATCTCGGCCGCAGCCGGCATCGCCGGCAGCCTCAGAGTCTCCGAGCAACTTCAGCTCAGGAGCGAGCAGCAGGCGGTGATTGTCACCATTCTCAGCGACTCCGGCGACAAATACCTGAGTGAGAGATTTTGGACGGAGGGATGAACGAAAGGCAAAAGTCAGAAGTAAGAAGTTAAGACATCGGAAGTGCACGATTTGCTTCTGCATTTTGACTTCTTAACTTCTGCATTCCATTCATGCTGAAGATCGCACCCAAAGACTACGCCGCCCTCCGCCGTCATGGCGAAGAAACCTATCCACACGAATGCTGCGGCGCGCTGCTCGGTCGCACGGACGACGGCGGCACTCGCGTGGTGACCTCGACGGCACGTTGCGGCAACACCCGCACCGACTCGCCGCGGAACCGCTACAACATCGATCCGCGCGAACTGGTGCGCATCCAGCGCGAGGGCCGCGAGCGCGGCGAGGATATTGTCGGCTTCTACCACTCCCACCCCGACCATCCCGCCCTCTGGTCGCAGACCGATCTTGCCGAAGCCCACTGGTTCGGCTGCTCCTACGTCATCACCAGCGTAGAGAAGGGGACAGCGGCGATCACCAACTCGTTTGAACTCGCCGGTTCCGAGGAATCTGACAAGCGACTCCTCGATGAGACAATCGAAGTCGGCTGAGGTTCCGTTCAGGCTTCGTCCGCCACAAATTCCTTGTCCAGCAAGGGTTTTGCGCGATTTTCACAAGGCCCAAACCAATCGCCGAAGACGCGGAAGTCCTGTCCTCCCCAACCCGAAACCGCGAAAACCCCTGTCTGGCGTGCCTTCTGCGCGAACTTGCTCCACCGCTTGCACCAATTCCGGTCACCCGCCTGTGGACAGCGTGCACTCGGCTGAAAATACGCGAGTTACAAACGCAAACTTTTCATTGACTCTAAAAACAAAAAGAGTACAACCATAATCGTTCTTTGACAGCTTCTAAAGTTTTTCCGGTTGGTGTGGCGTCCGGGACTCAAGCGCAGTCACCCTCTTCATGCAAATGACCAGGGAGGGCAAGCAAGGGTCTATAGCAAAGCGCTGGTCGAGGAGAACAAGAAGAAACGTCGAAGGCAGGATAGAGTTCCGAGGCGTTGGGTAGGTTTTTCCGGTTGGCGGTAAGCCCGGAGCCCGAGCGAAGATCGCGCGTGGCACCCCGCAAGGGAAGCTGCGATAGCAGGTCAAGCAAGGGTCTAAAAGCGAGCTACTGGCCGAGACGAATGGACCCAACACCACCTCGGAACTCTTATTTTTGTGCCCACCTTCCCAAGTGTAACCTCAACCCTTCAATAACTCATCGGCTCACAGCGGTATATTCCCATGCTTCTTGGGCGGGTTCTTGTCGCGCTTGGTCTCGAGCATCGCTAAAGCCTGAATCAGCTTCTTGCGGGTTTCGTGGGGCTGGATGATGGCGTCGACAAAGCCGCGGTCGGCTGCGACGTAAGGGCTGGCAAAGCGGTCGCGGAATTCTTCGATTTTCCTTTGACGTAACTCTTGGCGATCTTGCGGATTTGCAGCGCCATCGAGTTCGCGCTTGTAGACGATGTCCACGGCGCCTTCCGGGCCCATAACTGCAATCTCCGCCGTTGGCCACGCATAGTTCACGTCCGTGCGAACGTGCTTGGACGACATTACGCAATAAGCGCCGCCGTAGGCTTTGCGCGTGATGATCGTGATCTTCGGCACCGTGGCTTCGGCGAAGGCGTAGAGCAGCTTCGCGCCATGCTTGATGATTCCGCCATATTCCTGCGCGGTGCCGGGCAGGAACCCCGGCACATCTTCGAATGTGACCAGCGGAATATTGAAGCAATCGCAGAAGCGCACGAAGCGTGCGCCCTTGATGGAGGCGTTGATATCGAGCGTGCCGGCCAGCATCGCCGGCTGGTTGGCGACGATTCCCACGGAGCGGCCGTCCAGCCGGGCGAATCCTACGACCATGTTTTTCGCGTAGTGCTCCTGCACCTCAAAGAAGTATCCGTCGTCAACCACGGCGTGGATCACATCTTTCATGTCATAGGGCAGGTTCGATTGCGCGGGCACGATTTTGTCCAGGGCAGCATTGGCTCGGGCATCTTTACGATCGGCGGGATCGGTGCACGGCTTGCGCGGCGGGTCTTCCAGATTGTTGGAGGGCATGAAGCTCAGCAGCTCGCGCACCATCGACAAACACTCGGCATCGTCATGCGCGAGAAAGTGCGCCACGCCTGAGGTTTCGTTGTGCGTCATGGCGCCGCCGAGCTGCTCCTTGGTGACTTCTTCCATTGTGACGGTCTTGATGACGTCGGGCCCGGTGATAAACATGTAGGAAGTTTTGTCGACCATGAGAACGAAGTCTGTGATGGCTGGCGAATATACCGCGCCGCCCGCGCACGGGCCCATGATCGCCGAAATCTGCGGCACCACGCCGCTGTACAACGTGTTGCGCAGAAAGATGTCGGCATATCCGGCCAGCGACGCCACACCTTCCTGAATGCGTGCGCCGCCAGAATCGTTCAACCCAATCACCGGCGCGCCCATCTTCGCCGCCAGATCCATGATCTTGACGATCTTCCCGGCGTTCGTCTCCGATAGTGATCCGCCGAAGACAGTGAAATCCTGCGCGAAAACATAGACCAGCCGGCCTTCGATGCGACCGTAGCCAGTGACAAAGCCGTCGCCGTAAGGCTTTTGCTCGGCCATGCCGAAGTCGTTGCAGCGGTGCGTCACCAGCTTGTCCGTCTCTTCGAAAGTGCCGTCGTCGAGCAGGAACTCGATGCGCTCCCGCGCCGACATTTTGCCTTCCCTGTGCTGGCGTTCGCGCCGTTTCGCGCCTCCGCCGGCCTCGGCAAGTTGATTGCGCTTTTTCAGTTCTGCGATTTTTTCTTCGAGATTCATGCCGGAAGGATTATAGCGGGTCGGTGGGGCAGGCAGGTGTGAGATGGATCACAGTGCCACTGGAGTCCGAACCAGATTGCTTCCAGAGCAAATACGCCAGCAGAAACAACTCGCGCCCGTCGAATCCCTCAGTCATGGCTCCCGGCCCACTTGATGGAACTCTGAAGTGTTGGAGATGGCCGGTGAACGCCTATTCCATGTCCGCGCCCAATATCTGATAGCGATACTTCTTCCCATCCCAGAAGATGACCGAGGAAGTCGCTTCGCCTTCACCCTTTTCTTCCATGTAGATTCCGAGCACAGTCTTCTTTTTCAACGCCAGCCTTTTTACGGTGAGCGTCTGGAAAGGCAGGTTAATCAAGAGGAACTTGGGCTTCGTCTTATCAGATCGCCAAGCCTCGGGGCCTACGCCGTGAACGATCAGCAGAGAAACCCCTTTGCGTTCCGGCACGTCCGAGGCAAACGTCGACGTAAGTTTCACGTCGCCGAAACCCATAAAGCTGTTGTAGGGGTCGGCTACGCGAAAGCCGTATTCGGCCTGATCGGCCATCGGATTCTTGCAGCGCGCGGCGACTACAAGATCATCCACGCCGTCGCCGTCAAGATCGGCCACAAACTGCGGAGGCCCCGCCAGCAACGAACAGTTGTCGCCAAACTCCTTGTGCACATACTCATCCGTGACCGCGGGTGAAGGCGCCTTGGCGTGCGCCGGCGGCGGAGGCGGTTGCTTTTTCGACTGGGCGGCAAGGGTTGCAGACCCGGCAGAGATCACCAGCAAGCTAAGGAAAACACGGAGGCAGGCAATTCGGGAGGACGACATAATACCCCTACTTTAGTCCCCTTTTTCACACGAGGGTAGGCACATGCATGGTGACGGGTAACCGAGGTACTCACTACCTGCGGAAGTGCTCCCAGCCCAGCGGCTCAAGTTCGTACCTCACGCCGCCCTTGTTCCTAAGGAAGATCTTTCGTTGGCGCGTGACATGCCCGATGTGAGTAACGGGGATTCCGGCAATGCGCGGCGGGATCCGCTTGCCGCGCGGCGCAGTGAATAACAGTTCGTAGTCTTCTCCACCGTGAAGCGCAAATTGCAGATCGACTTCCCGCGCCGGCTTGCCAACGCTCGCCCGTGGGATATCTTCTGCTTGCAGCTCCGCGCCCACGCCACTTTCTTCGCATATGTGGGCCAGGTCGGTCGAGAGTCCGTCGCTGGTATCGATCATCGCGGAGGCCAGACCTTTTTCACGCAGCACCCGGCCCAACTCGAGTCGTGGCTCCGGGAAGAAATGCCGCGGATACTCCCGCGGATTCAGCTTCCGCGTGGGCTTCTTACGCATCTGCCAGACTGCGGCCGCCGAGCCACCCAGCTCCCCGCTCACATAAATACGGTCACCGGGCCGCGCCCCAGACCGCAACAAGGCCTTCCCTTTGGGCGTGGTGCCTACCACAACAATGTCCGCCAGAACTCCATTCGGCGACTCCGCGGTGTCGCCGCCGGCGAGGGTGACATTGTATCTCTCCGCCAGGCTGATCAAGCTGCGCGCGAAGCGGCCCACCCAGCTCTGCGGCAACTCCCGCGGCAAAGCCAATGAAAGAAATGCCGCCACGGGCTCCCCGCCCATTGCCGCGATGTCGCTCAGCCCTCTCGCCAGACACCGGTGTCCAACCGATTCCGCCGGATGCCAGTCTCGCCGGAAGTGGATTCCCTCCAGGGTGAAGTCAGTCGTAACCAGCGTGTCCTTCTCTTTCTCCTCACCTCGCTCCTTGCGTCGGCCTGGCAGAAGTCGCAGCACGGCGCAGTCGTCTCCAATTCCAGTCTGAACCGTAGGATTCCTGGCCAACATCGCGAGGCGGCGAACTTGGGCAATCAGCGCTTTTTCGGCAATCACCACGACAACCACTATAAGCGAGGCCCACCTACCGGTGCTGCCCATCGTCCCCGGGATTCAGGGGGCGACTCAACCAGGGTCTAGGAGCCCTTTGCCCTATAGGCCTCGAAGTAATCGTCCCGCGGCAACATTCGCTTACGGGTCTTAAGTAACTTCTAATGCTCCTTCCCGTCGTTGACAGGGGGGAACCTAGTTTGTTACCTTTTAACAGACATTCACAGGACCTTTGGTCAGTAAAGTTGGACCGGCTTAAGTTCTGCATTCCGTGGCAATTGCAGATAACAGCTTTCAGCTTGGTCCATCAGGAAAAGGGCGCGTTAAGAAGTCTCCATTCCCAAGATGGGAAGCGTGGCCCGAAAGAGTCAGGTGGTCCGAACAGGCTTTCTGCAACCTCAGAACTTTGCCTGGAGTTCCGGCCCTGATCTTAAACGCGGAAGTTCATTCAACGGCGGAAGAAGGAACGCATTTGCGTAAGCGCTTCTACATCCTTTTCGTGGCTCGCGGGGACGACGGCCAGTTGCGCAAGATCTCCATTCCCGTCCATTACCTGTATGTGTTCGTAGTCGGAGCGGCCATCGGATTCCTCAGCCTCACCGGTATCGCCAGCTCTTATGCCCGCATGCTGCTCAAGGTCTCGCAATACAATCAGTTGCGCACCGAAAAAGAGCAGCTTAAGGATCGGTATTCCCGCCTCGAAGAAGTCGCCAATGAGCGTGACGTACAGGTCGCCTCTCTCGGCTCGATCGCCAGTGAAGTTTCGGCTCTTTACGGATTGAAATCGCAGCCCGCGCTGGTCACGGGCTCACAGCAGCAAATCCAGGATGCTGAGGTCAGTTCTTCCCTGGACCAGCTCGGTGCCCTGCGCACTTCGGCCCTCACCGGCGCTGCCACCGTTGGCATCAGCCTTGGCATGACTCGCAACGCCACNNCAGGTCACGGGCAGCTTCGGGGAGCGCATCGACCCATTTAACGGGGAAGGGGCATTTCACAGCGGCGTGGATATTGGCAGCACCTACGGCCACTCGATCATCGCTCCCGCCGATGGCGTGGTCACCTTTGCCGACTTCCTTGGCGGATACGGCAAGGCCATCATGATCGATCATGGCCACGGCATCGCCACCCGCTACGGCCATCTCTCCGGCTTCGCCGTCACTGCCGGGCAGAAAGTCCATCGCGGCGACACCATCGGCTATGTGGGCATGAGCGGACGCTCCACCGGCCCGCACCTCCACTACGAAGTCCGCATCAACGACACTCCAGTCAATCCCTACAAATATCTCCGCCTCACCGTTGCCCACAGCGACGGCTACCAAACCGGAAGCTAAAAACCCAGTTCTCAGTTTCCTATCCGGCAGTTTGCTCGTTCTTGCTCTTGCACTCTTCCCCTCCCTAAGCTACGTTCATGAGGAAGAAGAAAGAGGGTTTTCACTCCCGGTTCTCAGCTCTCAGCGAGGCGCGAAGCGCCACTCTGAGAAGCAAGCACGAAGGGTTCTACTGAGAACTGAGAACTGAGAACTGAGAACTGAGAACTGCCCCATGACCAGCTTCTTCCGCTCAGTACGTGAGGACATCGCCGCCGTCTTCGAGTCNNTGGGCACATCACCTGAGCCACTGGCTCTGGCGTCACCACATGCGCTTCCTGGCAAGATTCGTTTCGCAAGTGGCGCGCCTGCTCACGGGAATTGAGATTCACCCCGGCGCGGAGATTGGACGCCGTCTCTTCATCGACCACGGCATCGGCACTGTGATCGGCGAGACAGCCATCATCGGCGACGACGTCACGCTCTATCAGGGAGTAACGCTGGGGGGAACCGGCAAGGAGAAAGGCAAGCGCCATCCCACCCTCGGCAACAACATCTCGATCGGCTCCGGCGCCAAGCTTCTGGGCAACATCACCATCGGCGACAATTGCCGCGTGGGCGCGGGCTCCGTCGTGCTGCGCAGTGTCCCAGCCAATTCCACCATCGTAGGCGTGCCCGGACACATCGTCCTGCGTGACGGCAAACGCGTGATCATCACCGACCCCAAAGACATCCGCGATCCGCTGTCCGACGTAATCATCAAGCTGGCCGCGGAAGTGCACGAGCTGCGCGAGAAGTTTCAGCAACACTCGCACGAAGCCCTGGGTGCCGAACCGAACCTAACCATCGACGAAGGAGGTTCAACCCCAAATATCTCTCCCCAAGACCTATTCCAGGACGACTATCAGGACTACCAGATCTGATCCGCGGTTTCGCGATTGTCATCCTGAGGCGGGCGCTGTTTGCCCGCCGAAGGATCTGGGCGAGCCGCGCGAAGCGTCGCGTTCTTTGCGACGCAATAATTCGCGCGTCTGGCTCGCTTCCCTATTCACTGGCCACCGCACTACTGCCTCAGTCCCATCCAGCTCTCCGAAACCACCAGCGAGTTCCCCGGATTATGCGGATCGTACTTCACCGAGGTGGGCAGCCCCAGCCGGCAGGAATGCAGATTAATCCACTGGCGCAGGTAGGTAACATCCTGCGAGCACTCATACGAGACACCCGCGACGTCGTACTTATAGATGAGCAGCACCGCGGCGTGATGGCCGTGGCTGACCGGCAACTCCTGCACATCGATGACGGTGCCATCGGTGATGCGTCCAATGCCGTCAAGCCAGGTGCGGCGTTCGCGTTCCAGCTCTGCCGGACTCTTAGGCTTGCGCCGCAAGAGTGCGTAAGCGCCAACAACAACCGCGCTGCCGCCGGCAACAATCAACGAATAGAGACGCAATGAATCCATACTGAAGAAATGAAGATGGAAGAACGACGCAGCCGCCTGCCGCCAACCACGTTTTCGTTATCAGCATATGACGGAAAGCAGCGTCTGCGGAAGTGTGTGCGGAGTTACCGAGCTGGTGGGGGCTGTGGAAATCGGNNTCATTTCTGCTTACAAACAAACTCCCGAGCGATCCCGCCGAAATCCCCTTCTGCCACTTGACCGAACTGATCGTCGCGCCGAGTCTTCTTGCTGACCACTAGCTTGCCGCCGCGGTCGCGGGAGTAGAACCATTCCGAATTCGATACCGCGCTGCCGCTCGTGCAGTTGAATCGAACCCGCGCCCGCAGTTCCACAAACGGACCGCCCTGCGGCAGTTTGGTAGGCTCCTTGTATTCGACGCGCACCCAGGCAGTCCGCAGTCCGTTCTTTTGGACGCTAACCGAGCTGACCAAGACCTGATCGCCGCCAGCGGTAGCGCCGACCGTCCGCCAGTCCGCGGCAGCCAGCGCCACCAGTCCCACCAGCAGGACCGGGGCCAGCACCACAGCAACCATGATGAACAGCCCCCTCTTCATAGGGGATGGAGGTAGGGCCATAAGCACGCCGCACACACTTTGGGCCAAAAACCGGTTTCTGTCAACTGCGCCTGCCTGCTGGCAGGATGTCTGGTATCGTTGTCTGCTGCAGGGAGGTTTTGTTCCCATGGAAACCCTTCACACCGCAAACATGGAGTCAGCGATTGGACCGCTGTTTCTGGCAGCGTCCGCCCACGGACTAGTCGCCCTGGAATTCGACGCCAGATTGCCAGGACAGCAATCGATTCGCCCGAACCCACGCGGTCTTCGCAAAGAGAAAGAGAAAGAACAAAAGGGATTCCAGTTCGAGGATTCTCCTCGCCCGCTGCAGCCTTACGTGATTGAACTAGAAGAGTATTTCGCTGGCAAGCGGCGCGAGTTCACCTTCCCACTGGACCTTCGCGGCACAGATTTCCAGCTTGCCTGCTGGCGCGCGCTGCTCGCGATTCCCTACGGAGAAACGCGCACCTACGCCGACATCGCCCGCGCAGTCGGCAATCCGAACGCATTCCGCGCCGTCGGCATGGCCAATAATCGCAACCCCATCGCGATTGTCGTCCCCTGCCATCGCGTGATCGCCTCCAATGGCACACTCTGCGGCTACGGCGGAGGCCTCGACTTGAAGCGAAAGCTGCTGGAACTCGAAGGCGCACTGAGCGGGACGTTGGCAGCGTAGAGATCAGTGTAGCGTAGGCATTGCTGATGGCTGATGGAGAAGCCTATCGTTCCAGGATTTCAGTTCGAGGACTTTAATCAACAATCAGAAATCAACGACCAAGAATCTTGGCTGGGACTGACGACTGACAGGAATGCCCGGTGCAGCGATTCCGAGGGTCCCCCGAGCGCGAGGAAGCTCCGAATCGAACCTTGGGTCGCAGGCCATTTCGGGTCGCTCCACGGGCGAGATCAATCGATTTAACTCACGGGATTAAGTGCTGTGTTTTTAGTGAGATACGGACCTATTTTTCCACAGGCCAGCCCCCTGTAAGGCACTGAAAAAGATGGGTTTGACGGGGTAGGCACCAGTCCTTGGGCAGTGGACGACCAGCTTGCAGCAGAACCTGCGATAGATATACAATTATAATGTATATCTACAGAGGTGAGAGGTGCTCAATGCAGGTTTCGAAGTGGGGCAACAGTCTGGCGATTCGTCTGCCCGCCGCAGTCGTCAAGGCGCTTGAACTGAAAGAAGGCGACGACATCGAGATTCGCGTTACTGGCGACAAGGCCTTCGAAGTTAGCCGCGACCAGGCCCGGCAGCGAGCTCTAGAGAATCTACGCAAGCTGAGTCGTCCCTTCCCTCCCGGATTCGTCTTCGACCGCGACGACATCTATGAGCGGTAGCGCGTTCTTCGATACCAACGTCTTTGTGTACGCCGTAGTTCAAGGTGATCCGCGCTCCCAGAAGGCGGAAGAATTAATTGCTGAAGGCGGAACGGTTAGCGTGCAGGTCTTAAACGAGTTCGCGGATGTGGTGCGGCGGAAGGCAAAGATGCCTTGGGACGAAGTACGGTTCGCAATAGAGAACATCAAGGCCCTCTGTCCCGACCCGCTCCCCATCACGCTTGATACCCACAGAGAGGCGTCAGCAATCGCAGAGAAATACGGTTATAGAATTTATGACGCCCTCATCGTCGCCTCTGCCCTGGAAGCGCGATGCACGATCTTGTACTCGGAGGATATGCAGGACGGGCAAGTCATCGATCGTCGGTTAACGATCAGGAATCCGTTCTAACCCACGGCCTGGCGTTGTACAACTGCGCGATCCAGTACCGCTCACAGTATCGCGGTCTCGTGGATCAGCCGGTCTTCGGCGAAGCGCGTTAGATTCAACAACGACGCATCGATCAGGTCCGTTCCCCCGGTAAGAATGAGGTCGCTGAGAATCTTTCCCGTTGCCGGAGCGTGCATCACGCCGTGTCCGCTAAAGCCGTTGGCGAGAAAAAACCCAGGCACTTCCCGAGCCTCGCCCAGGATGGGATGGTGGTCTGGCGTCATCTCATACAGCCCAGCCCATGCCCGCTTGGAATTCACGGGAAGATTGGCGAAGCAGGGAACGCGATCCGCGGCGCGGGTAAGGATCTTCTCCACAAACGCCGCGTCGAAATCCGTTTTGAACCCAGGCGTTTCTTCGGGATCGTTCCAGGCGAGGAGAAAGCCGCGGCCCTCGGGACGAAAGTGAAATCCGTTCGACATGTCAACGATCATGGGAGCCGTGCGAGGGAATTCGTCAAACGGTTCACTGGGGACGAGCATGCGGCGCAGTGGTTCAACCGGCAAATCCACGCCGGCGAGCTTGGCTATACTCGCGGCCCAAGGTCCGGCGCAGTTTACGATCTTCCGAGTCAAGACAGAGCCGCGCGTCGTCTCCACAGACGCAATCCCGGTTGAATCCTGCGTAAAACCGGTGACAACGGTGTTCTTCCACAGGGTTGCGCCATGATCAGCAGCCCAGGTTACGAATCCGGTCATAGCGCTGTAGGGATCAACGAAGCCATCGCTGGAGCAGAAACTTCCACCGACAATGTCGTCGGCACGCAACTGCGGGAACATGCTGCGGATCTCACCGCCCACGAGCAGGCGAACATTCTTCAGACCCATCTTCACTTGCTGCGCGTAGTTTGTCCGCAGATAAGCCATCTGTTGGTCCGTGGTGGCGCAGAACAGATAGCCTTGCGGCCGGTAGTCGCAGGGGTAGCCGAGGCGCTCCTCGAAGCTGGCATAGAAAGGAATCGAGTAAAGCGACATCTGGATGCTGACCGGCGTGGAAAACTGCGCTCGCACCCCGCCCATGCTCTTTCCCGTCGATCCCTTGCCCTGGGCGGATTCGCGTTCGATGACGAGCACGCTGCGGCATCCGTTGGCCGTAAGGTGATAAGCGATGCTGGAGCCGACGATTCCTCCGCCGACGATGACGACATCCGCAGTCTGCATACCCGTACCGATCAGGAACGATCGAGCATTTTAGTGACCCAGCATTCTAGCGCACGCGCCAGGCCAAGGTCTGAAGGCGACGCCACGGTTCTAAGGGACATGTACTGCCGAGGAGCGGACCTCGAAGTGGCGCGAACCTGCCACCTCGGTAACTTGCCGTGGTTACTCCGCCTGTTTAGGCTGGAATAGTATGCCCTTGCGCTGCCTCGTATTCTCGTCGAATGAGGAGATGGTCGAGCCGATCTGGCAGGTGCTCACCGATCTCGGGATCGAGGGAGAATACTGCCAGAGCGCGGTGGACGCAGTAGAGAGGGTTACAACGCAACTGTTCCAAATCGTGATCACGGACTGGGAGGATCAACCGGAGGCGGCGTTCCTGCTGAAGACGGCGCGGGATTTGAAGGCGGCGCAACGACCGCTGATTTTAGCGATCGTCGGGGGCGAATCCAAGCTGCCGGAGGCGTTGCAGGCGGGAGCAAATTCAGTTCTGGTGAAACCGATTCGCGCGGAACAGGTGCGGGACACGATGAGCACAGCGTGCGAGCTGCTTCGGTCAAAGTTTCAACCATCCCCAAAGCTGATCGCGCCAGTGGCCTTGCCAGAAAAGGCGGAAACAGCCGCCATGGCTGCTGCGGCGGCGGCGGGCGCGGTTTCGGTGCCGGCCTCTGTGACCCAGGCCCCAGAAAAAAGCTTCCGGGCGGGCGAATTCCTGACATCGGCAAGTTCCGCGCCCGGAGCAGAATTCGACACGGAAAATGAATGTGACGTTCAGAAGTCGCTGGATCAAGCCGCAGCCGCGGAGATTGACGCGCTCACGGAGCTGGAGCCGATGGCCGCNNACCGGCTGGGCATCTCTGCAAGCCCGGCTGACGAAACCGGTGCGACCCCCAGCGGAGGATGCTCCGGCAAAGAGCGAACTGCTGTCGTACGGGGAAACGCCCTCCCATGGGGCGCCGCTGGCGGAGCCGCCTGCAAGAGACAAAGATCCGGTGATGAAGGAGCCAGTAGAGGAATCGGGATCGGAAGCCGCGCTTTTCAGCTACATGTCAGGGGAACCGGACGAGCGCGCGCGACCAGCGGAGCGGCCAGGTTCAAGACGCGGCAAAGTTGTTCTGGTGAGCACGTTGGCAGTTGCCTGCATAGTTCTGGCGGCTGTGCCCCGAACCCGGCAAAGTCTGCGAATGTTCTATCGCAATGCTGTGCATGCGGGAGGGAATTGGCTGAACCCCCCACCCGCGCCTTTACCGCAGGCTGTGGTACAGCATGACAGTTTCGGCCAGGAGGGTGACGAGTACAAGCTTCCCACGGCGGGGAACATTCCGGATGCGACGACGGATGCCTCCCAGATTCGGGTGCTTCCGGTGGTTGACCCAACGGCGAAAACGGAGAAGAGTCCGGAGGCGAACGGCCCGGCACAGGCGACCACGGGCGATAGCAACGCCAGCGATCACAACCAGACGGATCAAAATCAGACTGGGCAAAATCAGACGGGGCAAAGCCAGAGCGGACAGGCGCCGGTTGGGAAGGATCAGATTAAGGACTCGAGTGCGACGAGCGTCGGCGTTGTGCCTGGAAGTACCGCCGTAGTATCGCCGGGTCCAGCCCCCGCTGCGGCGCCAGCACAACCGAATGTTCCGGTAGTCCAAACTGCCGCGCAGCAGCCACGCCTAGTCACATCGACGGTGCCGAGCGTTGCGCCGCCGCATCCAGCGGGAAGCACGGGCATTCCGTCAAGCCTGAAGTCGCAGATGGCTTCCATCACTCCGGACGCCAGCGGGAACAGGCCGGTCGAGGCAGCGATGTCATCGATTGAGCCGGTGAATCTGCCCGAGTCTGCGGCGCGGGAACTGCTGGCTCAAGCAGTTGATCCGGAATATCCAGCAGCGGCAAGAGCTGGCGGGCTGCGGGGTAGCGTGGTTCTGCAGGTGCTCATCGGGCGCGATGGCGCGGTTCAGGATGCAAAGTTCCTGCAGGGATCGCTGGTGTTTGCGCGGGCCGCCGTCGACGCCGTAAAGCAGTGGCGCTTCAAGCCTTATTCCATGAATGGCCGCGCCGTATCGGTGCAAAGCGTGATCACGCTGAACTTCAAACCGCCGGCGTAGCGGGCTTGGTGACAGAACTGGCTTTGGATCGTCTCAGTTCTTGGTGGAAGCTCGAATCTCCGGAAGGGTACCGTTAAGGGGCGAACAAGAGCAGCCAAGAGGCAAGAAACGGCATCTACAAGATATAATGATAGAAGTTCCTCAGGCAAGTGACTCCTTTCCAGAAGAAGAATTCGATGTCCATGAAAATTAAAGCTGCGGTTCTGGTATCGTCCTTTGCCGTGTTGTTGTTTGTCGTGGCCGGTTCGCTTGGCCTTGGGGGCGTGCATGCGTCCTCGAACGACGGCTCCTACCGGCAGATGCAGGTCTATAGCGAAGTCTTGTCGCGCGTACAGAGCGAGTACGTGGAAGATCCGAACATTCCCAAGGTGACGG
>PLKR01000455.1:0-1429 GCA_003140655.1 Acidobacteriaceae bacterium
TCCAGCACGAATTTGTCCCAGAGGCTGCTGTACTCATAAGCATACCCGTGAGGCCAGCGATTGACCGTAATTGCCAGGATGTCACGCGCGGGATCAAAACCTCCCGGCCCGAGGGTCCGAACCAACTGTTCGCGAATCTTGCGCTCCATGGTTTCAAACGTTGTGTTGTAGAGTTCGATGCGGCCAGAAGTGTGTTGATCTCGCGCCGGGCGGCCCGCGCGGCACGGAGCCTTGCTCATGTGCACCACGGCCGGCTCCTCGGGTGTGCGCGGGCAGCGATACTCCCCGATGCTGATGGGAAGGTCCATGTCAACGTGGGTATGGTAACCGCCCGGTGCGTAGATCGAATTCGCTCCCAGTTTCTGAAATGCCGTCCAGTTCCGCAACAGCACATTGGTATACAGCAGAGGCACCTTGGTCGCGTAGGCCAGCGCCTCTTTCTGCGCATCCGGCAACTCTTCGCAAAGGTACGGAATCATCATGTTCCAGCAAGCCAGGATTGCGTGCTTGCCTCTGACCGCGTACACCTTGCCGCCGCGGGCGTAGGCGACCTCAACCTCGGTGGCCCGCGCCGGCTCACCTGCGTGCTTCACCCGCACTGCCGTGCTGTTCAATCGAATACGCACGGCCGAGCTTTTGTCATCGAGCTTCGCATAGTTCGCCCTCGCAGTCACGACATCAGTCGCGGA
The DNA here is from genome assembly GCA_003140655.1 of Acidobacteriaceae bacterium. Lineage (GTDB taxonomy): Bacteria > Acidobacteriota > Terriglobia > Terriglobales > Acidobacteriaceae > Sulfotelmatobacter. Next base: position 690 of record PLKR01000455.1, read on the forward strand.
GTCGCCTGGCATGGCCTCCGGGATCAGCTTGCGGACGAGCAACCGCGCGATGCTTGCATTGCCGTCGGGAAAGTGGAAGAAATATTTTCGCTCGTTGCTCAGCGCTTCCGGTCCAACATCGATTCCCCTGAAACCCGGGTAGCCCGTCTCCGCTGCGTCCAGCGCGGAAACCGCTTCAATACCTACACCAAACAAAGTCTGAGAAATGGTCTGGTAGAGGCGGATCACGTCCCCATGCACGCCCGCCAGTTCCGTCAGGAACTGGGCATAGCTGATGCGCGCCAGACGCGCCTTTTGCTGTTCGACGCTGAGTCCTGGCAGATAATCTTTCTTCTCCCGGCACAAACGAGACACATCCTTGCGTGCCTGCTCCGCAATCGGCGCCTCGGCCAGGAAGTGCGTCCAGGCATCGGCCGCCGGGACCGCCAGGTCGTAGGTCTCGCCCCCGGGAAAAGGGTATGGATCGTCCACGAGTTTGTCGCTGCCAAAAGTTTCCTTGTCGAAGAAGATCTTGGGAACTCTCCCCATGGAACCGTAGAGATCTCTGTCCAGATATTTTGGGAAGCTGGTTACATTGATTCCCAATTCCTCAATCACGCCCATTGCGACCGCGCTGTAAGGTTCGGGACTCTCGATCGAGTACGTCCCCCCATAGCCGAGTAGAGTCCTCTGGCCCACGCGAAACTCGTTGCGCTTGGCGTGTCCGCCAAAGTCGTCATGATTGTCGAGGATAAGAATGC
>PLKR01000455.1:1456-4378 GCA_003140655.1 Acidobacteriaceae bacterium
AGTCCCGTGAGCGCGGGGGGATAGTAGTCAGGCGACTTCTCAGGATCGCCGTCGCCTGCGGCGAGCAAGTGCCAGGGCATGAAGGCAGCGCCTGCGGTCACCGCCACGCCGTTAAGGAAGTCGCGGCGCGTGATGCTACGCTTCATTCCCAGTTCACGGTCGCTTCGGTCGCTCAAAGGGTCTCCGAATCGTCTGAATGTTCCCACCGGAACATAGTGCAAAGTGTTCCAACTGGAACATTTTGTACGTACATTCTTAAAGCTATATAAATTGCAAGACGCGGTGAATCAGCCTGTTGCCGACGGCGGGTGTGTCTTTTACGCACCTCGCCAAACTCCAAAAAGACCCTCTCGAAGGGGTTTTCCACAGGATCGAGCGGATGCGGCCTCTTGACAAAGGCGGCCTCGGGAAACCCCCTCCGAGTTTCTAGCCCTCGGCTTTTTTGACGGCCAGCTCCGCGCCCTGGAATCCGATGCGGCTGTGCGTGCCGTCACAAAAAGGTTTGTTCACCGAGCCGCCGCAGCGGCAGAGAGAGAATGCGGGCTTGCCGGTAAGGTCATACTGGGTGCCGTTGACGTCGACGAGTTCCACCGAGCCTTCGGCTGCCTCTACGCGGTAGGGGCCGTTGGGACGGACTGTGATCTTCACCTGAGCCATGACTTTGATTCCTCCAACCTTACGGGTTTCTAGTAAGGCTAAAAAGATATCATTAAGCGGGGGTGGGTGTCGCTTGGAGAGTAAGAAAACGCGACTCCAGCATTGAGGTGCGCGAATCGACGCCAAAGCGTTTATGGCACGACTGAAGTCGTGCCCTTCCCGAATCCCAGAAAGATGGTGGTCCCGAAAGACTCCGCTTAGGTACCTCAGGGGCTAAAAGCCCAACCCAAATGCTTGCCTTCAACGCAGGCCTGGAAGGCCTGCTCCACCCGCTCTCTCTTTCCCGAGATCATGCTACTGGCGCGATGCGGAGGATGCGGCGGACGTCGAAGGCCAGGACTATCGCGCCAATTACCAGCACCCAGATGGCTGAGGTTCTCATCCAGAAGTTGATGGAGTTGACGAAAGCAGCGGCTTCGGCGGAAGAGACGTCGCTTCCGCTTAGCGATTGCAGGAGGTTGGCTCGGCACAGCCAGTAGACCAAGCCCCAGGAATAGCAGTCGATGCCGAGGCGGAGGCTGGCGCTGAGGCGCGTCCAGCGGGGGTTTGACAGGTTCATGCATGCGAGGGCGATGCCGGCCAGGCTTAGCACCGTCAATCCCCAGAAAAAATACGGCCAGCGGGATGACAGAGTGATCGTCAGTCCGAAGAAGTGGAACACGCTGCGGAAGGCACCGAGCTGGACCCAGAGGACAAGAGTCGCCACGGAGAAGGTAAGTTCGAAGATGGTGCCACCGCGGGGAATCCGATTGTGATCGAGCTCGGCAGGGAGCGCGCGAGGGTTCCAATCGTTCACCAAGCGCGAGCGGGCTTGAGTCCGGTCCAGCACTGCGAAGGCGAGCGTGTTGAAGAATAACGAGTATGTGCAAGCAAGCCACCAAGGCTCGAGCGACGCGAACAGCGCGGCGCCGGGATGATCTGCCCGAAAGTCAGGAGAAAAGATGGTGATGCCCATCCAGAGGAGCAACCAGGGGAGCAGAAAATAGAAGATCAGCGACCGGATGACAACGCTGTAGATGGGAAAAAGCGCCGGGCCGATCAGGGACCGCTGCGGCAGATAGCGCTCGGCGACAGCCATGGGAGAGCCGCAGCGCTTGAGGATGGGCTCTACTTCGGCGTCGGTGAGTTTGTGGCCGAGTTCGGCTTCCTGGTCTTCGATCTGAGAGCGAAGATCTTCGGAGAGCTCCGCGATGATGTCGTCCTTCTGGTGGCGTGGCAGCCAGAATTTGACGGCGTGCAGGTAACGATCAACGAGTGCCATGAGTGTGCTCCTGGGTGCAACTAAAATTCGCGCGTCTAGAAAATGTCTTCCAGCGATGTGTGAATACTTTTCCACTCGATCAACAATTGTTTGAGGATCAACTTGCCGTCGGGAGAGAGGCGGTAGAAGCGCTTGTTGCGCTTGTCTTCTTCGCGCCACTGGCTGGCGAGCAGGCCCTGGGTCTCCAGACGGCGAAGCAGCGGGTAGAGCGTGCCCTCGTCAATGGCCATGCCGTGATCGGCCAGAGTTTTGCGCAGGGTATAGCCGTAGTGCTCGGTGCGCAAGGCTGCCAGGACCGCCAGGGGAAGGCTGCCGCGGCGGAGCTCCTGCCGGAGGTTTTCGAAGCGGTCGTCGTTACGGTTATGCGCGTCTATGCTAGGCGACATATAGTGTATGACGTACACTGTATGTCACACAGTATCGATTGTCAAGAAGTTTTGTGGGGGCGCGGCGATCATTAACTTCTTCAGGGCGGCTTAAGCCTGCATCATGCTGGCTCTACGGGGCGCTGAAGCGCCCCTTTTCCACTTCCACGTTGTTTTCGACGTCTTGTCGGGCGCCGGCAGAGACGTAGCAAGCTACGTCTCTACGGACGATTTTGTGGGGCTGCCAGAATCTTAGGCGGCTAGGGAATTCGCGGAGACCAGGGTGCGGTAGAGATTGAGGTAGTCGTCAATCATGCGCTTGGTGGTGAAGCGTTCGCGGGCGCGGGCGTAGGCGCGATCGGCATAGGCGTGGCGCAGGGCGCGGTCAGCGTCGAGCTGGCGAAGGGTTTCAGCCAGACTGCTGGCGTCGTTGGTGCGGAAGTAAAGGACGGCGTCGCCCCAGACCTCGCGGAAGCTGGGGATATCGTTGGCGACGATGGCGCAACGGGAGAAGGCGGCGTCAAGCGGGGCCATGCCGAGCGGCTCATAGCGCGACGTGGCGGCATAGATGGCGGCCCGGCTGTAGAGAGCGCGCAATTGAGCTTCGGTCTGGGGACCGCGGATGGCGACGCAACTCTG
>PLKR01000566.1:0-1711 GCA_003140655.1 Acidobacteriaceae bacterium
GAAGTGCTGGAGATGCTGGTGGCGGGACGCTCCAACAAAGAGATTGGCGCTCAGTTAGGCATTGAGGAGCGCACAGTGAAGGCGCACGTGGCGAAATTGATGCGCAAGGTGGGCGTGCAGAACCGGATTGCGCTATCGGTGCATGCCATCACGCATTCACTGGTGGCGGCGAAATAGAGAAGCAGGTCTTAGGTGCTAGGTGTTCGGTCTTAGGGTATGCCTAAGACCTAGTACCCAAGACCTGATTCTGAGGTTACTTCAGGACACTGACCTTGGTAATCTTGTGGGGAAAGCGGGCGTGACGCATACTCGCCTCACCTACCACAGAACCTGGGAGACGGGGTTGAGAGTGGCGATTAGGGTCACTACTTTCAGCCCCGATTTTTTTGTCTTCAAGTTGTTTGCCGCCTCCAGATTGTTCATTCCATCCTTCCGCAGTTAAACGTTCCTGATACAACGCTGGCCGCATCGTTATACAATCCAAATACCAGATTCCCAGAGAATTCTTGTGTGACGAGGAACCATGAAAAAGTTTTTACTCTTGACCCTAATTGTGTCTCTCTGTTCTCTCTCCTTTGCAGCGGACGAACCGGCGAAAGAATCCAAGGCGGCGGATCGCGTGCAGGCGGCCGCCGATGTGCTCAACGATATCCAGTCGGCGCCTGATAAAGGGATTCCGCAGGAAGTGTTGGGCTCGGCGGAGTGCGTGGCAGTGGTGCCGTCGATGCTGAAGGGCGGCTTTATTGTGGGCGCGAAGTACGGGCGCGGGCTGGCCAGTTGCCGCACTCCGAAGGGCTGGAGCGCTCCGGCATTTTTTGTCGTGACCGGGGGCAGCGTCGGGTTTCAGATCGGCGGGCAGGCCGTTGATCTGGTGATGCTGATAATGAATAAAGATGGAATGAAGCATCTGCTGTCGAGCGAGTTCGCTCTGGGAGCGGACGCTTCGGTGGCAGCGGGGCCGGTGGGACGACATGCCGAAGGGAATACTGACTGGAAGATGCGGGCGGAGGTGCTTACCTATTCGCGTGCCCGTGGCCTGTTTGCCGGCGTGAGTCTGAATGGAGCCGTGGTGAAACAGGATAAGGACAGCACGCGGGAATTTTATGGACGCATGGTGCCGTTCCGGACGTCGCTGATCGGGGAGATTGAACCGCCAGCAACCGCGAATGCGTTTTTGACGACGTTGGCGAAGTGGGCCCAGGAAGCGGCGAAGTAGCAGGCTGGCTTGGGGCTTCGGTCTGCGCTGAATTCTTCGGAACGAATTGCCGCATTAGCGTGTCATTCCGAGCGAAGCGAGGAATCTGGGTTTTTGCATGTGCCATGTGTAACCTTTGCGCAGACAAACACCAATATCCCTCGCTTCGCTCGGGACGACAACGCTATTGTGGCGGGATGACGACGCTATTGTGGGGCGTCGCTTTGTTTGAAAATGAATTTTGACGGTGGTACCGTTCCGCTTCCCTAATGCGGCAGCGACTTGAGTACGCAGCAGCCTGGCCGTTCATCAAAATCCTCGGTATTTTGCCGCGCCCTGTGGCGCGGGCCATCGGCAATGGGCTGGCTTGGGTCGTCTATCTTCTGCACGTGCGATTGCGGCAGGTGGGCATGCGCAATCTTGCCATGGCGTTTCCCGAAAAAACTGAGGCGGAGCGGGCGCGGATTCTGCGCGGAGAGTTTGCTTCGCTGGGACGTCAACTGGCGGAGGTCTGCC
>PLKR01000566.1:1821-8359 GCA_003140655.1 Acidobacteriaceae bacterium
TGATCCTGCGCTATCGCACGATGCATGGCAACAAAGCCGTCGACAAGGATGATTTTGTGCGCGGGCTGCTCTCCGCGATGCATGCGGGCGAAGTGGTGGGCATGTTGATGGATACGAACATGACTCCGCCGCAGGGGATCTTTGTGGATTTTTTCGGCATCCCGGCATGCACGGCTAGCGGGTTGGCTCGGATTGCTTTGCGCACGGATGCGGCTGTGGTGCCGACGTTTACGATTTGGGATGCGGAGCTGGGGAAATACCGGCTGCGGTTTGATCCGGCGGTGGAGTTGGTGCGGACGGGCGACCCGGAAGCGGACATCAAGGCCAACACGCAGAAGTTTACTTCGATCATTGAAGAGTATGTGCGGAAGTATCCGGAGCAGTGGCTGTGGGTGCACCGGAGGTGGAAGACGCGGCCTCCGGGGGAGAAGGGGTTGTATTAGAACTTGCCATTACTCCACAATTGGAGTATTATTACTCCATAAATGGAGGTTGCTAAAATGGTCACGATGCAGCAAGCGGTCGCAGGTTTTTCGTGGGACACGGCGGTCGATCTGTCGAGCAGGGAAAATCGAGCCCGGCTCAGTCCGGCTGCCATCAAGGGGCTCCTTAGGGTTGCAGCGCATTGGAGGTTACGCGATGACGATACCCGAGGGTTGATCGGTGGACTTTCCAGCGGCAGCTTCTACGCCATGAAGAATAAGGCTGCCAAAACACTCGATGAAGATCAGCTCACGCGAATTTCGCTTTTGATCGGGATCTATAAGGCGCTTAACATTCTTTACGGCGAGAAGTTGGCCGATGCCTGGATGCAGCTTGCGAACACGAATCCGATGTTTGGAGGAGATTCGCCGGTCAATTACGTGAAGAAGGGCGGTATCCCTGCCCTGATGAGAGTGCGGCAACTCCTGGACGCGCGTCGCGGCGGGAAATGAAATCTCCGAAGCTGAGCAAGGTGGAACGGGATGGGACGCATCGTCTGATTCCATATGGTTACAGTGACCGCGGCAGGCCAATCCTCGATCTCATCGCACAAGGCGACGACCATCTGCTTAGCGACCTTGCCGAACTGGAGGGCGCGACGAACGAGCGATTGCTGGGGGAGAGCGGCAAGCTACCTGGCATCAGCGCGATTGAGCTGGTTTCCGGTTTCCGGCTTGCGCATATCGTGAACGCAACCTTCACTCGCGCAAATCCTTTTGGAGGACGCTTCAATGGCGCGGGGCGAGGAGCGTGGTATGCGGCTCTCGAAATGCGAACTGCGCAAATTGAAGTGGCCTTTCGTCGGGCCGCCGAGCTGAAAGAAGTCGGATGGAAATCGGAAGAGGCCTTTTCCTATATTGACTATCTCGCCGATTTTAGACATGAGTTTCATGATTTGCGCGGAGCAGCAGATTTTGTGGGCTGTTTAGATCCGAACAGCTACGCCGCATCGCAAGCGCTTGGATTTCAACTGTTGACCTGCGGTTCAGCGGGCATTGTTTATCCGAGCGTACGGCACAAACGTGGCATCTGTATCGCCTGCTTTCGTCCTCCCCTGGTGCTAAATGTGCGCGAGGGGTCGAAGGTGATACTTAACTTCAGGAACGCGGAAATGACTGGAGTTGTTGTTGAGGCGGCCGCGGAATAATCGGCTGATCGGTGAAGACTGCGTGCGGAAGTATCCGGAGCAGTGGCTGTGGGTGCACCGGAGGTGGAAGACGCGGCCTCCGGGGGAGAAGGGGCTGTATTGAGGGCGCTTCGGGCTTATGCCAGAGCCGTTGCATAGTTATAATTGGCTGCCCGGGGACGGCCTTAGCTCGTGGACGAACTGGATTCTTTAGCTGCCAGCGGTGGCTGTAACCGAGTAAGGATAGTGGAGAGAGACTGAGAAGAAGAATGCAAAACCCGATTAGAACTGTGCTCATAAAGCTTTGCTGCACCATGCTGTTAGCGCTGACGGCCGTAGACTGGGTTCATGCACAAGGCCACGCGGACGAGCGGGTGTTAGCGGCCGCAAAGCAGTGCGAGTCGAAGGAGCGCTCTTTGATTGAGCGATTGGTCGGGATCGACTCCGGTACAGGAGATGTACCGGGGCTGACCGCCGTTAGCAATTTACTCCGCACCGAACTCGAGGCCATCGGGGCCAAGGTAGAGAGCGTCTCAGCCGTTCCGCCTGCGCAGGGAGACAACCTGGTCGCTACCCTTACTGGAACTGGCAAAGGGCGCGTTCTGTTGATCGCCCACATGGACACCGTGTTTCCGCGCGGGACCGTCGCCCAACATCCTTATGCAGTCGTGGGTGACCACGGTGTCGGCCCGGGCGCCGGAGATGACAAGTCCGGTGCCGCGACCGCTATATGTGCGTTGACCATCCTGCAACAACTCCACTGGGCCGACTACGCGCAGATCACACTGCTGCTGAACTCAAACGAGGAGACCGGCTCGGTGGGGACCCGCGATCTGATCCGCTCTCTGGCCAAGCAAAGCGATGCTGCGATCAATCTGGAACGAGGCGTCCCACCTGATGGCGTGCTGGTGAGCCGGAAAGGTTCGGCCATCTTGACCATTGAGATCACGGGCCGCGCGGCTCACTCCGGACTGGAACCGGAAAAGGGCAGGAATGCCGCGATCGAAGCTGCCCACCAAGCGCTGCAATTGGGGCAGTTGGCAAACGCAGAAAAGCAAACGACCGTCAGCGTAACCGTGCTGGAAGGCGGTGGAACTATCAACGTCATTCCCGCACATGCCACGGTCAAAGCCGACGTCCGGGCCTATTCCAAGGAGGAATTCGATCGCGTAGAAGAGGGCTTGCACAGACTATCCAACGAGACGATCGTTCCGGGCATCGAGGTCTCCGCAACGCTTGCACGAAATTTTCCAGCGTGGCCACATGCAACTTCCACGGATGCCTTGGTCGCAAGGGCGCGGAAGCTGTATTCCGAGATCGGTGGCAGCCTGGCTACAGTCTCCGTTGGCAGTTCGGCAGATGTGGCATTCGCGGCGGAAACCGGCCTGCCCTCGATTGACGGCTTCGGCATTCTAGGCGGGGGAGCACACAGCCTGGACGACTACGCAGACCTTTCGAGCATTGTCCCCAGGCTGTATCTGCTAACAAGGATGGTTATGGACATCGGCGAACACCCACCGGCAAGGTAGCCATGATCGTCTGACAATCGCCCGGCGTTTTCAGCGCCGGGTCCGATCGTCCACGAGGAACCGCATCCCGTAGGGATGCCTGAATTCATCCCCACACTTGGTTCGGATCATATTCCACGCCGTTTTTCTTCAAGAACGCGAGAAACTCTTCTTCAAAATTGCGGTTGCGATGATGTTCTGCTTGCCTCTGGATGTACGCGATGGTGTTGGTTTTCTGTGAGATTCCGACGGTGAATGCGCCGTAGCCTTCCTGCCAGGCGAATTCTGATTTGAATTTTTCGTTCATCCAATGGGAGGACGCGCCTTTCACCAATTGCATCGCTTTTGCTGGCGGCATAGTCGCAGGTAATGAGAGTAGGATGTGCACGTGATTTTCGGTCCCGCCTACCATGAGGGCTTTGAATCCGTTGTTGCGAGCGATGCCGCAGAGGAAGGCCCAGAGTTGTGGTTGTGTCTCGGGAGAGATTAGATTGCGGCGTTGTTTGGTGGAAAAGACGCAGTGAATGAGTTCGGAAACGTAAGTGTGGGACACGACAGGCTCCAGGGAGAAAGTTCAGCCGTCCCTCCGGGACGGGATTCCTACATCACAATCGTACCCGGCGTTGAAACGCCGGGCTATTGTCAAACGTCCTCCGGACGTCTTTTCTTTCCCGGAACGGTCTGTCTATTCCGGTAGAATCAAATCTTCCTATGAAAACATTCGAACAGATTGCGGAGCTGGAGCGGCGGTATTTATTGGGAACTTACAGTCGGTATCCCATTGTGTTGACGCGGGGGAAGGGCGTGTTTCTTTACGACCTGGAGGACCGGCGCTATCTCGACTTTGTTTCGGGGCTGGGGGTGAATGCGTTGGGGCATGCGCATCCGCGGATCGTGAAGACGATTCGGGAGCAGGCGGGGAAGCTGATTCATGTCTCCAATCTTTATTACCACGAGTATCAAGGGGTGCTGGCGGAGAAGTTGTGCACGCTCGCGGGCAGCTCTTTTGGAAATGCCCGAGCGTTTTTCTCGAACAGCGGGACTGAGGCGATTGAGGGATCGATCAAGCTGGCGCGGCTGGCGGGACATCGCACCGGAGGCGAGGCCAAGTCGCGGCTGGTGGCGCTGCACGGGTCTTATCACGGGCGGACGTTTGGAGCGTTGTCGCTGACCGGGCAGGAGAAGCATCGCAAGGGATTTGAGCCGCTGCTGGAAGAAGTGACTTTTGTGAAACAGAATGACGTGGAAGGCTTGCGGGCGGCGGTTGACGACAATACCTGCGCGATTGTGCTGGAGCCGATTTTTGGCGAAGGCGGAATCTATGAGTGTTCGGTGGAGTTTCTGCGCGAGTGCCGGGCGTTAGCTGACCGGTTTAAGGTTGCGCTTATTTTTGACGAGATTCAGTGCGGGCTGGGGCGCACGGGGTCGATGTTTGCGTTTCAGAGTTTTGGCGTGACTCCGGATATTGTGGCGATTGCCAAGCCGATTGCGGCGGGGCTGCCTTTGGGGGCTTTTATCGCTAAGGAGGAATTTGCTAATGCTATTTCGCCGGGACAGCATGGGACTACTTTTGGGGGCGGTCCTTTGGCTTGCCGGGTTGCTTTGGAATTTCTGGCGATTGTGGAAGACGAGAAGCTGCTCGATAACGTGAATAAAGTTGGCGCTTATCTGCAGCAGGAATTGAAAACGATTGTCGAGAAGAATGCTGCTGCTAAGGAAGTGCGGGGGCGCGGATTTATTCAGGGGATCAATCTGGAGATTCCGGCGCGGCCGATTGTGGATGCGGCTTTGGCCGAGGGGGTTTTGTTCAACAGCACGCAGGATACTGTGGTGCGGTTTCTGCCTCCGTTCTTGTTGGAGGAGAAGCATGTGGATAAGGGGATTCGGGTGCTGAAGAGATTGCTGAGGAAGAAGCGGAAGGCAGCGGCCAGTGGTCAGTGACGTAAAAACGGGGAGCCGAAGCTCCCCTAGCGAAGCGAACAGAGGCGTTATTCACTTAGATAGAATCTGCCTGGGGGCAAAGAGTTGTCCTGGGAGCTAGAAAGTTTGGCGGTGATGCACGCAGAGCGGGAAGTTTCTACAGCGCTTGCTCCGGCTGTGGGCGCGGGCGTGGAAGAATGCTGGATGGATCTGGATGGAGCGCGCCTGCGTTACCTGCGCGCGGGTTCGGGACCGCCGCTGATTCTGGTGCATGGGTTGCTGGGGTATTCTTTTTCCTGGCGGTATACGATGCCGGCTCTGGCGCCCTACGCTACGGTCTACGCGCCGGACATGATGGGTGCGGGGTTCTCGGATCGGCCGGCCGGGCTCGATCATTCCATGCGCGGGACGGCGCGGCGTCTTCTACGGTTCATTGCTGGCCTGGGGGCTGGGCTGGGGGCGGGGCTGGGAATTTCTTCGTTCGATCTGCTGGGGACTTCGCATGGCGGCGCGATCGCGATGATGGCGGCTGCGGAATGCCTGGGCGGAGACGCTGGTCTTAATCCCGGTCTGCGGATGCGGAGGCTGGTGCTGGTGGCACCGGTAAATCCTTACTCGGCGCATGGGCAGTGGCTGGCGCCGTTCGTCGGCAGCGATTTTGGTACGGCTTTGTTCCGGCTGGTGATGGCGCGTACGAGTTTCTCGTATCCCTATTGGCATGCGCGGATGTATGGCGACCGCAGCCGCATTCCGCCGGAAGCTCTGGAAGGCTATAAGGCGCCGCTGGCGAAGCCGGGATTATTCGAGCACGCGCTGAGCATCGTGCGCACCTGGACGGAGGACCTGCGCGAACTGGAGGCGACTCTGCCGAAGTTGGCGGGTGTTCCCACGCTTTTGATGTGGGGCNNATCATTTTTCCGGGCATTGGACACTTGCCCTATGAAGAATGCCCAGAGGAGTTCAACCTGGCATTGATTGAATTCCTGACGCGGGAGAAGCTTCGCGCCTGAGCGGAGCGTTGTTCGCAACACATCATGACCCACCACACTCTCGATCTGCTACGCGGCGCGCTGGTGCACTATGGATATTGGGCCGTGGCGGCTCTATTGCTGTTGGAAAATGCCGGCTTGCCTCTGCCGGGTGAGACCATTCTGCTGCTGGCCAGCTTTCTGGCCTATTCCGAACGCGAATTGGCGCTTCCCTGGGTCATTGTGGTCGGCACCGTGGCCACGACGCTGGGCGGAGAGTTGGGTTTTGCTCTGGGCCGTCACGGTGGGCGTCCGCTGATCGAACGCTACCGGCATGTCTTCTCCATTGGCGCGGAAAGTGTGGCGCGGGGCGAGCGGCTTTTCGATCGCTACGGGCCGGCGACCGTGTTTCTTGCGCGATTCATCTTCGGCATGCGCGTGCTGGCCTCGCTGCTGGCGGGAGCGCTGCACATGCCATGGCGGAAGTTCGTCCTGTTCAACTTCCTTGGAGCGGCGGTTTGGGTCACCGCGAT
>PLKR01000566.1:8399-9169 GCA_003140655.1 Acidobacteriaceae bacterium
GGCAAGTGCCTTGGGAATCAACTTATACACAGGGAAGTTTGCCGGAGCGCGACTATACTGTGCGGGTGTCGCGCGCGTCCTGGTACGAAAGGGCCCGTGGCCATTGATTTTAGCGGCGGCGTCCGCGCCGGAATTCGGACGAGGAGGAAACGCATGAAGAAAATCGGGTTCTTGACGCTCTTGATCACGGCAATGTTCCTACTAGCCCTGGCTTTCCCGGCGGCGGCTGCTGGTCCAAAGGCACCGGCGGTACCGGTTCCTGTGGCGGCAGCAGCGCCGGCTCCGGCCGCTCCGGCGGCGATGCCACCTCATCCGCACATCGATGAAGCTTTGGAGGCGATGCGTGCCGCCAAGCACCATCTGGAAACCGCCGAACATGATTTCCACGGCCACCGTGCAAAAGCGATCGAGCATCTCAATCAAGCAATCCACGAAGCTGAGATCTGCGCCTCGGAGCCATAGGGTTTGGAGCACGAAACCAAAAGGCAGCGTCCGCGGACGCTGCCNNTTATTGTGGGTGCTGGGGCTGCGCCGGTGACTTAGTCGGGACCGACGGTGTAGCCGACCGACGCCCCGACGCGAAACACGTTGTTGGAGCTGAACCCCAGATTGTTCTGGATATGATAGTAGTGAGCCTCAGGACGGACAAAGATGTGGGGCAAGCGGTGCCAAACTTTATAGCGAACACCGCCGCCCAGGTCTTCCATGAAGTGATTGCTACTGGTGTAGTTGACGCATCCGGGGATGCTACAAGAGCCAAGGATGTTGAA
>PLKR01000566.1:9214-21112 GCA_003140655.1 Acidobacteriaceae bacterium
AAGTCACCGCTGATGCTGACATAGGTGCCGTCCTTTTCCGTCGGCGGGTGGAAGTTCGCCGAGTCGCTATTGGGGACAGCCGACAGGAGGGTGCCGCCGCCGATTAGGATGTCCACTTGTTGCTGGGCACAGGCGAAACTGGCAAACAGAAGAACCGTACACGCGGATGCGAGTAGCGCGAATTTTCTCAATACAGTCCCCTTGTCAGTCCGTTTGGGTTTGCGGAATGCACGCGCCAGATTGGTGGCACCCCCGCCTAACAGCCGCGAAAGGCTGCCCGCAGCACCATTCGGGCTGTTGGAATTGGCTGTTTAGGATACCAAAACCCGCGATCACTCGCGTAGTCAAAACCTACTCTGAACCACCGCCGATAGTGTATCCGATCGAGGCGCCGACTCGAACCAGATTGTTGGAGTTGAACACACCGTTATCTGAGAGGCTGTTGTTACTTTGGATGTGGTAGTAGTGAACCTCGGGGCGGACAAAGACATGGCGCCAGACGTAATAGCGGATGCCGCCACCGAGGTGCTCCATGAAGTGATCGGTGCTGAGGTAGTTGGCAACCCCGGGTTCGGAAGCGCCCTGTTCGTAGAGGCGAGTGTCGGCAGCGCCGATGCCGGCCATGAGATCGAGGCCAAGTTTTTTACCCAGGCGAGGCTGGTAGAGCGCGTTGAAGTCGGTCAGGATGGGGCGATAGTTTAATCCGGTGTCGCTCCCGTAGACACCCTGGGTAGCCCTCCAGGCGGTTTCGACGTTAACGCCGAAGTGTTTGAACGGAACCACATCGCCGCCGAGGTTGATAAAGAGACCGCCCTTTTCCGACGGGAAAGTGCTGTTGGAATTGGAGGACGACAGGAGCGTGCCGCCGCCCAAAAAGATATCCCCTTGCTGGGCCGAGGCAAACTGGGCAAAGAACAGGAAAGCACAAACGGGTGCAAGGATCGCTAACTTTCTCAAGAGAAACCTCCTAAATCAGTTCGTTGCAAAGCAATAAGATGCGTCCGCGAATTCGTTAGGATGCCGCAATGTTGCCTACGACTCATCATAATTTCAGTCGAAGGACAAATTCAACTGCAGTCTGATGCTTGTAAAGATACGTCAAGGCGATCGCGAAATCGTTACCTTCCTGGGATCGCTCTTTTAACAACAATCTAACCCCGAAGCTGGTGAAAAGTTGCGGGGAAAAGAAGTTGTTCATGGATGGAAACCTCTGGCAGCTACTCCACTGCGGCAGCTTTCCGGCTGCTTCGTTTCCAATAAAGATATCCCGGGATGCCGGCCAGGACGATTGCTGTGCCCCAGAAGGCTTGGGTGGGGCGGGTGATGATGGTGTTCAGCGTCCACGCTGTGCCGACCAGCACGTAGATCGCGGGGAGCCAGGGATATCCGGTGCAGCGGTAGGAACGCGGAATGTCGGGACGCTTCCAGCGCAGCAGAAACATTCCGACTACGGTCAGAGTGTAGAACAGGACCATGCCGAAAATCACATAGGTATAAAGCTGATCGTAGCGGCCACTCAGGGTGAGAACTGCGGCCCAGGCGCTCTGGCCAACCAGCGCAACCGCCGGCGTTCGATACTTGGGGTGAACCTTGGCCATCTGGGGAAAGAAAGCGCCGTCCAACGCCATCGCGTAGTAGACGCGCGCGCAGCTTAGGATGGCACAGGCGAGTGCGCCGAACACAGACAATGCGATGAGCGCCGAGAGCCACGTGGCGGCTGCGGGCGAGAAAAGCGCCGCGGCCGCTGCTTGCGCGATGGTTTCATGCTGAGCCACATCGCTGAGCGGCAGGGCATATAGATATGTCATATTCATCGCGACATAAATCACGCCGACGATCAAAACGCCGAGCACCATTGCCAGCGGCACGTTGCGGCGTGGTTCTCTTACTTCTCCGGCCACCCAGGTGATGTAAACCCATCCGTCATACGCCCAGAAGACCGCGATCAGGGCGACTCCGAACGCGGAAAGCATCTGAGAGAAGCCGATATTCGCGGTGATGCCATTCAGCATCCCGTGGGGCGTGGTGAAGTGATGCCAGTCGCCCTTGCCAATGGCGAAGCCGAGTATCACGAATGCCGCCATGGCGACGAACTTGGCCCAGGTGGCGATGTTCTGAAGAATCGTGCCTTGCCGCAAACCGGCAACGTTGACCGCGGTTACAACTGCAATCAGAATTAAGGCCACGACATGGGCGCGAGTTACCGCGATGCCCGCGAGCGAGAGCACAAGATGTTCTTGCGAGATGCTGGGGATCATCGAACCGACGTACGCGGCTGTACCTACGGCCAGCGCGGCGATCGAACCGCCGTTGCCCACGCTGAACAGCATCCATCCGTAGAGAAATGCGGTCAGGTCACCATAGGCTTCGCGCAAATAGACGTACTGGCCGCCGGAGTCGGGAAACATTGAGCCCAGTTCGGCAAATGCGAAGCATGCGCACAGCGAAATCCCGCCGCCGATAAACCAGACCAAGAGAAACAGCACCGGATGAGGCAGTGCTCCCGCAATGTCTTTGGCCGTAAGAAAAATCGACGAACCAATGATGCCGCCCACGAGTAGCAGTACGGAATCGAGCAGGCCGAGTCCGCGCACGAGAGTTGGCTGAGAAGAAGTGGACTGCACGCTTGATGGCGGGGGTTCGGCGGCGGGTGCGAGAGAGGGATCCATTATCCGATTCCGAGTTCGTCGGAAGATTCCAGCGGGGTGCCGCAGCGGCGGCAGATGACGGAGGAACAGTCGCCGCAGGTCAGCGGATCAGTCACCTCTTCGGCGCAATTCGGGCAGTAGAGCGAGCCGGGGCTCGGTTCCGGCGTTGGATTCTGAGGGCGTGTCGCCATGGGAAGAAAACTGTACCACAGCCGCGTGGGTGCGGAATCTCGCGGCAAGGCAAACACTCAGATCTCCAGAGCCGGCAACGTCAGAGAAACCTTTGCAGCGCTTCCGTCGTTTCACGGGGCCGCTCTTCAAGCACCCAATGCCCGGTGTCTTTCAGTACGACCACGGTCACGTCCGTCGCCACTAGCTTTACTTGTTGCCCGAGCGCGTCTCCTAACGACTTATCACCACCGATGGTCAGTACTGGCATGGTGAGCTTGGTCTGGGAGAGCTGAGCGAAATCGTTGGCGGCTTGCAGGAACGAGACGAAGTAGGCCCAGCCCGCATGCATGCGTCCTGGCCGTGCGTAAGCCGCCGCGTAGGCTTTGCGATCCGCTTCTGGAATGGAATGAGTCTTGTCGGCAGCGAAGTCGTTCCAGAAATAATCGAAGTAGGTGCGCTCGCGACCCCGGACCAGGGCTTCGGGGGTCGGCCCGTTGAAGCGGAAATGCCATATGCTGGGGTTGTTGTAAACGGCCTCCCAGCCGGCCACGCCGGGAAGGAAAGCGTCCATCAGGACGAGTTTTGTCACCTCCGTCGGGAACTGCGCGGCATACGCGTAGGCGACCATGAGGCCGATGTCGTGACCCACGACCTCAGCTTTCTGCACGCCGAGCGACTTAGCGAGATCATGAATGCGGACGGCGGCACTCTTCATATCCAGACCATTGGCGGGAATGTCCGAGTCTCCGATGCCGGGCAGATCCGGTGCGATTACGGTAAACCGCTCGGCCAGAGCGGGAATGATCGGCTTCCACATCAGCGAGGTCTCCGCATAGCCATGCAGCAATATGAGCGGCGTACCGTGGCCGGCGGTCATGTAATGCAGCCTGGCTCCGTCGATCTCCGCAGTTCGTGAGGCGATGGTTTTGTCTTGAGCATCTGCGGTTGCCTTTGTCGAGAATGCGGGTAAAAGAACGAGCAGAACGAACACCGCCAGGGCGAGAGCGCGCTTCATGACTTGGACTCCTGATGAAAAGGATGTTCCGGACTATACAGTCTAGAATATGACTCATGCCAGAAAAATCCCTTACCCCTGACGAGAAGCTGCAACAGGAATTCAACCGCTGGGCCGCTGCCGGGGAAGGCCCGAAGATGGAGAATCATCACCTCGACATTACGGCGAAGACGATTCGCCGGATGAACCTGCGTCCGGGCGAGCGTGTGCTCGACCTGGGGTGCGGCTCGGGGTGGGCGACGCGGCTGCTGGCGCGGCTGGTCGGCGAGGGCCCGGATGGATTCGGGCAGGTGGTTGGGGTTGACGTTGCCGACGAGATGATTCGCGAGGCGCGTGCGGCCTCGAAGGATTTCGACAACGTGCTTTATGTCTGGGGATCGGCGCAGCAGATTCCCTGGGAAGAGAACTTCTTTGACAAAGTGTTGTCGGTGGAATCGTTTTACTATTACGCCGACCAGGACCGCGCGCTGATGGAACTTTTTCGCGTGATGGCGCCACGGGGAAGGCTATTTATCCTGATCAATCTCTACAAGGACAATCAGTACTCGCTGCAGTGGGTGGACAAGCTGAAAGTGCCGGTACATGTGCGCTCTCAGGCGGAATACGTCGAACTGCTGAAGAAGCATGCTTTCGAAAATGTTGAAGCTTGCCGGATTCCCGACGACACACCCACACCGGATGACTACCAGACGAAATCGTTTCACAGCCTGGATGATCTGCGGGCGTTCAAGCGCGAGGGCGCGTTGTTGCTGATGGCCTCAAAACCTGATCTGCGCACGCCGGCGCCGGGATACACGATTTATTGAAGGCGTTCATGGCGAATGCCCGCCGAGGAGCCGAGAGCTGACCTCAGCGGCTGAAGCCGAAACTTTCTGCTGCAACCTACGGCACGACTGAAGTCGTGCCCTTCCCGAGCGACACAAGCCTCCGGGGATCTTCCGTCCGATCCTGCGCTAGATCTTGCTGTCGTCATCGTCGTCCTTGTCGCGATGGCTCAAGTCCTTGACCGGACTGAGGGCGCGGCCATCCGAGGCGTGGCGAATCTGGATCCGGCCATTCACGTCCTCCAGCTTGATCCGTGGGCCGCCGCTACCGAGTTCGCCGCGCAAGTCGTGGCCGACGAATCTGTGATTATTGACGTGCAGTCCGAAGTCGTTCTCGATTCCGCCGGAAACCGTGCTGGCTTCGATTTCCGCTTTGGAATCCGAAGGAATCGTCAACTCCACCGACCCGTTGACCGATTTCAGCTCGACGGACGATCCGGGAAGCTGGTCAAACTTGGCCTCTAGGTGGCCGTTGATGGTGGAGAGTTCAGCGCGGCCGGAGAGATTGTGCGCTTCCAGTCTTCCGTTGATGCATGAGGCATGCACCTCGCCGCTAACGCCGGTGAGGTCGAGCGAGCCGTTGATCAGTTTGATTTCGTTCAGCCGTACCGTGCGCGGCACGGTCAGCGTGTATTCAACGCTGGGAGGATTGTTGTGTGAGCCCCAATTGAACGTGAGGTCATGGTCGCGATACTTGGTGCGAATCGAAAGATGTTCTTTGCTCGAGTCAACTTCGATGCGTGCGTCGTCGAGCCGGTCCTTGGAGTCGGCAAACTTCACGGCATCCACCTTGACTTCATTCCGGTCCCAGATGGAGACGTGAACATCGCCGTTGATGTTGTCGACTTCCACGCGGCCGTCGGGCGTGAGAGCGTAGGTCTGATGGAAGTCTTCGGTGAACGCTCCCCGATGATCTGACGCGCGCGCTCCAAGGGCGAGAACGAACAGGGCACAGATGGTTCCCAAGGCGGCTCCCAACCAGGTGGGGAATTGGCGTTGGCGGTTCATATGTTTCCTCCGTGTCAACCGTTAGACGCAGCGGTTTGCAAATGGTGAGGGCCGTGCCGGGGAAAGGTGGTCCACCCCCATGCCCTTGTATACGGAGGCTACGTGAGGGATGTTCCCATCAAAGACTTGGTGGAGTTTGGGCTTGCTGTATTTGCGGAAAAAGCAGGTTTGCGGCGCTGGCGAGGGCTGTGCCCGGAACGATCGTCATTACTTCCTTTCTTATTCTCAATCCGCGATATCGGGGCTATAATCCGCTGATCAGGAGGTTTCTATGCGCGTCCCCCGCCTGCTGGCTCTCTGCTTGCTGATTTCTCTATGCGCTGCGACGGTTGCGGCGCAGGCTCCGCCAGACAAGAGCCCTGGTTCTTCTCAGCTTTTGCCTGCGCTACCTCAGAATACGGAGTCCAGCCTAGGCCTCTTTCAGTTCCAACTGCCATTTCTAGCGGAGGGGCAGAGCCTGTCGAACTCGACGCCGGCTAGCATCCAGAGCGAGCAGGAATCCAACATTCCTGCGCCGGTTCGCGCGCAGCAAGTTATCACGCTGGAGCAGAACGAGGCGACGTGTTACTCCATTCGGCTCTATCGCGTAGTTCGCGACAATCCAGAGTCGGATTCGACGAGACTTGTGGGCTATTCCACGTGCCAGCGTGCCGCTCGGTTCCAGTTAAGAACCGCCGAGGATTCGCGGGAGATGGCGCCTCGTTGAGTGCGGTCTGCGGCGATCTTCGATTCTCCGTGGCGCTTCTTTGCCCTTCAGACTCCTCTTTGAACTTTTTCAATTCCGGTGTGGGGGTGCGTCGTCGGTCCGGCTCTTCCTACCTGCTTCGGTCAGCAGATAGACGCCCAGGATCGTCATCTCCGGCTCAATCGGATGCCGGTAGCGCGGCATGGGGAAAACGACGTAGTAAATCGCGGGATACAACAGGATCAGCCAGAACAAGAGCCAGGCGCCAGGTCTATGCCGGCGCAGAGCGCGCCCGAGTCCCCAGAACATGAGAACCGAAGCTGCCAGAAAGAGCGAGTTCCTCAACTCCATCAGCCACCAGATTTGCGACACTTTTGGCGGTCCGTTCCAGTAATAGATGAAACGCTTGAGGCAGAGGACCGCAAAGCGTTTGTAATCGGCTGTGATGTAGTCAACCGCTTGCCGCTTCCGCATCTCGATATAGGCCAACTCGCCCATGGCTGTGTATTGCCGCATCCCATATAGATCCTGCGTGGGGTGCAAGTACAGCATCCAGGTGCCATCGGCGCCTTTGCCGTTGCCCAGGCGCAGTTCCACGCCGAAATTGTCGCGGATAAAAATGAACTTCCCGAAGGTTTCGTAGTTGCGCACCAGCCAGGGCGTGATGCAGGCAATGAAAACCACAGACGCCAGCACCACGCCGGCCAACGATGGCTTGTGCCGCTTCGCACGGTGATACCATGCCCAAAATCCCGATGCCGGCAGGAACGCAAGCAGCACGGTGCTATTCAGCGCAGCGATCCCCCAAAGCAGACCGAACCAGAGCCAGGGCTTCATCCCGTCGCGTTCTTCCATGGTGAGCGCCAGCCAAAAAATCACGGCCAGCAACAATGCGGATAGGCTGGTCTCCCAGACCCAGCGCGTGCACCAGTACATGACGTAAGGCAGAAGGGCCCACGTCCAGGCTGAACCGACCGCGACTTTCTCGGAGAAAATCCGCCGGGCNNACGAAGGCTGAAGCCCGCGAATAAATGCCGAAGAGGTGGAACACGCCAGCGGTGAGATAGGGGTAGAGCGGAGGCTCCCAGGCCGTGGGGCCAGTGGGCGCGCCAAACGGGTCGCTGAAGCCGTGTCCCGAGGCGATGGCTGCACCGATGCGGCCCATTTCCCAGCCGAAGCCGAAGTTGTTGTCCGCGCTCTTGAACTTGTAGGTGTGTCCGACGATGATCCAGCCCACGCGCAGGAAGAGGGCGATGGCCACCATCCAGAACTGCGATGTGCGGATGTGAGCCCAGGCATTCACAAGCGCAGTGGGGATACGTTCGCGATCAGTGGCCGCGGCGGATATTGAATCCATGAATGATTCTATTTGTAGCTGAGTCGCGACTCAGGGGCAACTCAACAACCGGCCCTGGAATCGATTGACACTTGCTCCCTCTATCCCTAGGACTGAGGTGCCTTGCGCCGTTGGCCGGGCGCTTGAACTGTATAATTGCAGTGATCGTTCTTCAGATTGTTCTTGAGATCGGGGTCACCTCATGGGCTGGCTGCAAAACAAGTTTGAAAAGAACTTCATGATCAGCACGGTGGACTACGTCTTCAACTGGGCGCGCAAGTCTGCCGTGTGGCCAATGACGTTCGGCCTGGCATGCTGCGCGATCGAGATGATCGCGTCCTCGACGGCGCGCTTTGATATTGCGCGCTTCGGTTCGGAAGTGTTCCGTCCCAGCCCGCGCCAAAGCGACCTGATGATCGTTGCCGGCACCGTGACTTTGAAGATGGCGCCGGTAGTGAAGCGCATCTATGACCAGATGCCCGACCCGAAGTGGGTGATCTCGATGGGCGCATGCTCGTCAGTGGGTGGGCCATTCAATACGTATGCCGTGTTGCAGGGCGTCGACAAGATCGTGCCCACGGACGTTTACGTTACCGGTTGTCCGCCGCGGCCCGAGAATCTTTTCTACGCGCTGCTCAAGCTGCAGGACAAAATCGACACCATGACGCTGGCGAAGAAGCCCACCGAAGTGCGTCTCGATCCGAATATGCTGGAGAACTTCAAGCGCCAGGTCATGATCGCGCAGACGCTGCAGCCAAAATAGCAGTTAGCCATTGGCATTTAGCCGGATCGACTCGCGGGTTGCCATCGGCATTGAAGTCAAAGCTAAGGGCTAACTGCCAAAGGCTAATTGCTGGTTTCCCATGCCGAACTTCACCAAACTTACTACTCAATCCGAACTCCCACCCCCCGACGAAGCCAAAGAATTTCCGTGCGGCGAGAAGACGATCTGCGTTGCCAACGTGACCGGCACCTACAGCGCCATGGACAATGTCTGCCTGCATCGCGGCGGGCCGCTGGGGCAGGGAATGATCGAAGGTGGCAAAGTTGTGTGCCCATGGCACGGCTGGGCGTGGGACCCAAAGACCGGCGAGGCGTCGCAAAATCCCAGCGCGAAGATTGCCGTATATCCGCTGAAGATCGAAAACGGAGATGTGCTGGTTGAAGTCTAAGCGGTCGAGATCGACCTGTTATCCCAGCAGCCGCAAGAATTTCCCCGGCTGATTCTCGTATCCCGGAAACACTTCATTCAGATTGTTATTCCCCATGTGCCGCGCGACGGCTTCGCCGATGACCTGGCGAAAATCGGTGGTCAAGGCAAGATCGCGTCCCTCGTAGAGCTGCGATTGATCGAGGCCGGGCCAGCGTCCGTAAACCTTACCGCCCTTGACCGGACCGCCCAGCACGAACATCACGTTGGCGTGGCCGTGATCAGTGCCGCGGTTGCCATTCTCGCGCGCGGTGCGTCCGAATTCGGACATGGTCACCACCACCGTGTCTTCCCCGAGGTCTCCAAGATCGATCCAGAAGGCGGCGAGCGATTGCGAGAAGTCTCGAAGCACGTTGGCGATCTGGCCCTCGGTTGCGCCTTCGTTGACGTGATGGTCCCAGCCGCCGATATCGGCAAACGCCACCTGCACGCCGAGGTTTGCCTTGATGAGTTGCGCGAGTTGGCGCATGCTGTCGCCGAATCGTCCTTTGGGATAGTCGGCGCCGGGCGCAGGTTTGTACTTCGACGGATCGGCGGACTTCAGCATCTTGACCGCGTCAAACGTTTCCTCGCCGGTGCCGTGAAGCACAGTATCGGTCGAGTGGTCGTACATAGCCTCGAACGCGCTCGCAGCCGGTGAAGGTTTCGGGCTGCGTCCGCCGACCGAGAAATCGTTGATGTTGTTCATGGCGATGGCCGGCTCAAGTCCACTCAAGATGCGAGGGATCGAGGGTCCCATGGCGATGGCCTGGAAAGCCGATTTTTGCGGCTGCGGCAGGTTGTGCAGCGAGCGGTTGAGCCATCCGTCTTCCGTGGACTTTACGCCCGGAGTGCCGGCCTCCATAAAGTCCTGCGCATCGAAGTGGGAGCGGCTGGGGTCAGGCGATCCGGCTGCATGCACAATCGCCAGTTGACGCTGCTGCCAGAGCGGCTGGAACGACGAGAGCGAAGGATGCAGCCCGAAGAATCCATCGAGATCAAGCACCGCTTTGCGCGGAATGTTGATGCTAGGCCGCATGGCGTAATACTGGGGTTCGCCATAAGGCACCACGATGTTCAGGCCGTCGGCTGCGCCGCGTTGGAAGATCACGACCAGGCGCTTATTGCGCACGCCCGGCTCAGCACCCATGGCGGCACGAGCGAGAAAACTCGGCACCGCCGCCGTGCCGACGACGGCGAGCGCGCTGTTACGAAGAAAGACGCGACGACTAATTGTCATAAAGTTTCCGTAGAGACGTAGCTCGCTACGTCTTGCCTCCGCCAGGAGAGACGTAGCAAGCTACGTCTCTACGTTAAGCGCTATCTTCTCTGGAACTCCGGCGAACCCAGCAGCAGGCCCGCAATCGTGCTCACATCCGGAGGGTGTGCTGCATCCGNNGTAATCGAGTCGTGCGTCTGTTGGGATACTCCGCCTGCGATCAGATTCGTCTCCAGCGTCGAGAGCGTCAGGCTCGCATCCGGCGGCTGCGGACCGCTTCCAACCAGTTGCGCCGCATCCGCTTTGACACCTTTGATCTTGCCGCTGGTCAATGCTAACGCAAAATTCATGCGGTTGAGCAGCGCGGAAGAACTCACCCAGGTTTCNNACCGCGGAGGCCACGAATTCCAAAGGCGTTTTCACCTTCGCGCGGTAAGTTTCGTCATTCCAAAATTCAGGCGAATGGAACAGCGTGTTCAGGACTTCGCGGATATCGCCTTTTTTCTTCAGAAACGTCTTCGCCATGCGATCGACCAAAGCCGGAGGCGGATCGTCCGAGACGAAGCGCTCGGCAAGCTTCATCGAAACGAAGTGCGCCGTCTGCGGGCTCGTGGCCAGCCGGTGCAGCACTTCCATGCCCTCGCCTTCGCCCTTGGGCTTGATGCGGTGGCCGAGCACGAACTTGGGCCCGGGCTCGTGCATGCGCGGATCGAACCTGAAGCCGCCGCCTTGGGCTGGGTTCTCAATGGTCCATCCCGTAAACACTTTGGCAACCTCGGTCACATCGCGCTGCGAGTAGCCGCCGTTCACGCTCAATGTGTGCAGTTCCAGCAACTCGCGGCCGTAGTTTTCATTGAGGCCGCTGGTGCGCTTGCCTGGCCGCGGCCGCGCGGGCGGATACCGGTTCCGGTACGGTCCTGGATGCGCCGGGATTCCCAAAGCTTTGGCGGAGTCCGGCCCCACGCTCAACCAATTGTCCAGGTAGAACAACATGGCCGGACTTTTCGCTGTGGCCACGAGCAAGTCCTCGAATTTGCCGAGCGCATGCGGGCGGATGACATCGCGCTCATAGCTGGTCAGCATCAGACGGTCGAGTCCTTTGTCCACGAACACGTTGAAGTGGTTGAACCAAAAGTCGGTCATTACCTCTTCAAACTGACGCTGGCTGTAGATGGCGCGCAGAAGTTTCGCTTGCGCCAGTTCGTTCGTAACCACGCCCGCCGGGTTGTTCATGGCGAGCAGAGTTTCCTTCTGTTTTGGGGCCAGGCCTTCGAGGACCTCCGGCGCTTTGCCTCCGCGCAGAGAATCGGCAACCGCAAGCTGTGCCGCGATCGGCATGCCGAGAATTTTCTTGAAACGCTCGTCCGGCGGAAGGCTCGGCAGTTGCTGGATTTCGAGGTCGGCATAGAGTTGCGCCTCGCGCAGGCGCGCCTGCTCTTTTTCATCAGGCGTCAGCTTCGCTGACGGCGCGCCGGCGGACATGGCGGCGTCATTGCCGCTACTGGAGGTCATCGCATCGTTCATTGCTCCGTTCATTGCGGGGCTATCCGCGGCACTGGCGCCGTCTGACGCCGCGACCGCCGCCGTCGCTGATCCTTCAACCGGTGCGCTGCCGGCTTTTTCCGGCGCAGCAGCGGCGGTCATTGTCTTGCCAGCCTCTTCTTCTTTCCGTGCTTTCTTCTCCGCAAGGCGGGCGACCTGTACCTGGAAAACCGCGCGCCGCGCCGGATCGGACGGCATGGGTCGCTTGCCGTTCATCACTTGATTGATCTCTTGCCCATCGGGGAAGTCCTCCGCAATCTC
>PLKR01000149.1 GCA_003140655.1 Acidobacteriaceae bacterium
ATCCTTGTCATTCCGAAGCGCGAAGCGCAGAGGAATCTGCTGTCGCCTGCAGCGCCACTAAGCCCGCCCTCACCGCGCGCCGCCCTTCCCCCTCTGCTTCACCCTCCAGAACGAACTCACCCCAAACCACGCGAACGTCACTGTGAAACAAATTGCGACCACCACGCCCCGCAGCCCGGCCCGGCCAGCCGCATATTTTGCATACTCTCTCGCCGACTCAAGCCCGCCAATCGCTGCCATCCCCAAGAAAACAACCCCTGTAACCTCCAGCCACAGTTGATGCATCACCTTCCCGAAGGCGCGGGCCGTGGCGGCAACGGCGCTGCTCGCGGCCCGCGCCGTCCGGCTGCGCTTGACTTGCTGCGATGCCACGCGCGCCACTACCCCTAACTTTCGTACACTAGAAACCTTGCTCACGGCCTCGATTTTAACAGCCTGCGGCGCTACAATGACGCAAACCTGCGTCCGCGAGCGAAACGGTTCGGCGGACGCAGGCATCTAAGCAATAGGTTGAGAAGCGTCACTCTCATGACCACCACGCTCCCCGATCTCGCGCAGATGAAGGCCGGAATGAAGCAGGCCTGGATGTCGGGCGATTTCGGCCGCATCGCAAGCTTTACCTCCGCGGCCGCCGAAGATTTCGTCAAACGGATTGGCATCCAGCCAGACTCTCGGGTCCTTGATGTAGCCTGTGGCACTGGCAATACGGCCATTCCAGCCGCGCGCGCGGGAGCATCCGTCGTCGGCATCGATATTGCTTCGAACCTGCTGGTCCAAGCCCGGCAGCGGGCCGCCGCCGAAACTCTCGACATTCGTTTTGAAGATGGCGACGCAGAACAGCTTCCCTTCCCCGATCAAAGTTTCGATGTCGTGATCACGATGTTCGGCGCTATGTTCGCTCCCCGTCCAGAATGTGTGGCCTCCGAACTTCTTCGCGTCTGCAAGCCAGGTGGCGTAATCGCCATGGCCAACTGGACTCCCGAGGGTTTTGTCGGCAAGAGTTTTCAGGTCACCTTCAGAATGCTGCCGCCTCCGCCCGGAGTGCCTGCCCCGGTGCTTTGGGGAGATGAGCCGACCGTTCGCCGGCGTTTCTCGTCTGGCGTTTCAAGCCTGGGGATGACTCGGCAGAAAATCTGGTTTCACTATCCCTTCAGCCCCGCGGAGACCGTGGAATTTTTCCGCCAATATTTTGGCCCTACGCAAGTCGCATTCTCCCGGCTCGACCAGGCCGGCCAAGCCGCTCTGCGGGCTCAATTGGAATCGTTGTGGGCTGGGTACAATACTGCAACCGATGACACAACCCGGGTTGAGGCCGAATATTTAGAGGTCACGGCGATTCGTGCGTAACGCGATATGATTGGACTGACCGGTATCGACGATGAACACAGCGAGTGCAGCACTGGAATGCCGTAAGGGGGCCAAGTGGACCAGCAACTCAAACAACTCATGAAGGAACTCGGCGAAGCCATCAACGAATCTCTCTCTGAGTCCGAACAGATCGCCGAAGTCGTCTCCCGCATCAAAGAGGGCGGTTACGACATTTTCCTGGTCCTCGAAGCCACCATCGGCGTCAGCAAGCAGGGCGAAAAATCCTCCGACAAGACTTCTCTCGTCACCACTCTCTCCACCAACCCCGAGTTCAAAATCAACGACCAGGATCTAAAGTTCCTGAAATCCCTCCGCATCAAAATCGAAGAAGAAAAAGAGAAATAATCGGCGCTGCTCCGCCCCGGAGGGGCATCGCGATGATAGCCCAACGCTTCAGCGCTGGGAAAAGTGGGAAAAGAGAACCAGTCCCGGAGGAGTCTGTGTCATAGCTTGAAAGTCGTCCGACAAGTGGATCATCGACGCCAGGTTTAGCCGCGGAGCCGCGCAAGAGTGCAGCCCACGGCGTAAGCCGTGGGTAGGATGTGGAGTGAGAACGAGCCCCGAAGGGGCGAAAGAGAAGCTATGACACACACTCCGGAGGGACGACTGAGGTTCTCGCGCACCCTTTAGCCCCTGAGGGTCCGGCAGCGTACCCCTTCTGTTCCTTATGAATTCCCGCGAACTGTCTCCACCGATAACCAGAGCGAGATGGCACCAGCAACGCGGCGCACCGTACGGAATTTTCCGCACCTTTCTGTTCGCCAAAGCGCATCATCTCCATGCGCGCCGCCCCCTTGGGGAACATTGACGGCCATCGATATGTCGGCTGGCACAATTCGCTGGCAAGTTCCGCTCGGCTCTCTCTCGCCCGGCAATCCCGCCATCCCTTTGCGAGCACCCAGCCTCGGCGGCCCAATCGTGACAGCCGGCGGATTGGTAGCCTCGATTAACTTGTGGCTCTGGAAGTTTCCTCTTCTAGTCACCGCCAACCCTTGCCCTTGTGCTACCATCTACTGTTTTTCTGGGGTGGTTCCATGTCCATGAAAGACACTCTCGGAGTCCTTCTTGCCGGAGGCGCTGGAGAGCGCCTGTATCCTCTTACTCGCGACCGCGCCAAGCCCGCCGTCACCTTCGGCGGAATGTATCGCATCATCGACATCACTCTCTCCAACTGCCTCAACTCTGACCTGCGCCGCGTCTACATCCTCACGCAATACAAAGCGCTCTCGCTGAACCGCCACATCCGCGAAGGCTGGAACATTCTGGGCCGCGAGGTGGGCGAGTTCGTTGAAGTCCTGCCGCCCATGAAGCGGGTCAGCGATCAGTGGTATCAGGGCACTGCCGATGCGGTTTACCAGAACATTTATTCCATCGGCTCCGAGCAACCCAAGCACGTCCTCATTCTTTCCGGCGATCACATCTACAAAATGGATTACGGCAAGATGATGAAGCAACACAAAGACTCGTCTGCCGACATCACCCTCGCCACCATCCAGATCGATCTCGAAGAATGCCCCCGCTTCGGCGTGGTCGATGTCGACAAAGACGGCCGCATCAATGGCTTCGAGGAGAAACCCAAGGAGACCAAACTACGTTCCCCGTGGAACCCTGCGAAGGTCGCCGGCTCCATGGGCGTTTACCTCTTCAATGCCGACGTGCTCATCCCAGTCCTGCTCAAAGACGCCGAGGACCATGGTTCGAGCCACGACTTCGGCAAAGACATTCTGCCCAAGATGGTGAACGACTATCGCGTCTTCGCCTACGACTTCCTTGACGAAAATAAAAAAGAGGCGCTCTACTGGCGCGATGTGGGCACGCTCGAGGCCTACTACGAAGCCAACATGGATATCGTCTCCGTCTCGCCCATCTTCAACCTCTATGACCACGACTGGCCCATCCGCACGCATCAACGCCAGTATCCGCCCGCGAAATTTGTGTTCGCGGAAAAGGAACGCATGGGCACCGCGCTCGATTCCATCGTGTCGAACGGCTGCATCGTCTCCGGCGGCGTGGTGAAGAACTCGATCCTCTCGCCCGACGTGCGCGTGAACTCCTACTCTGAGGTCGACCAGTGCATCCTGTTCTCACACGTCGCTGTGGGACGCCATTGCCGCATCCGCCGCTGCATCATCGACCGCAACGTCCACCTGCCCGAAGGCACAACGATCGGCTATGACACAGAAGCCGACCGCTCCCGCTACTTCGTCACCGACAGCGGCATCACGGTTGTCACCCGCGACTATTCGCTCTTCGAGAACCCAGTGACGGTCGACTACTTTACCAGCGAGTAGAACCAGCGAGTAGAAGAGGAGAGGCGCGAATTCGTCATAATGTTCCGGCTGGAACATTGTGCTGAATGTTCCAACCGGAACATTTCACTTTGCAGAAAACTTTCGGCGTAAGTTGTTGATTCCTCGATTAGCCTTTGGGTCGGATCAATCGATTCAAAGGGTTAGGCTGTGGAAGAAATGTCTACTTTCGAGGGGGTCTAATGCCTACGAAAGTAGACTTGACACTCGCGGCATGTACTTTTTAAGGTACGTGGCGGCGGAGGGTGTGGAGGCTGGGGCAGCGCGACGTTGCCACGGCAATAGATTTCGCGCGAGACATTGAACGACGCATCAAAGGCCGCGTACAGATAACGACCGATGCACTCAGGATTTATCTCCTCGTTGTCGAAGATGTGTTCGGCGGAAAGGCCGACTACGCGCAGCTTCACAAGGTGTATCAAGCTCCCCGTGATGGCGAAGCGCGATACTCTCCGGCGAAGTGTATTGGCTGCGACATGAAGGAAGTGAGCGGACGGCCTGACCCTAAGCATGTTTCCACTTCATTTGTGGAGCGCCAGAACTGGACGCTTCGCACGAATATGCGCCGATACACGCGACTGTCAAATGGCTTTTCGCGCAAGCTAGGGAACCATGCGGCTGCCACAGCCCTCAATTATTTCGCCTACAATTTCATCAAGATTCATCGTACACTTCGCACGTCTCCAGCGATGGCGGCTGGTGTGACAGATCGGCTCTGAAGCGTAGAGGATTTAGCAGCCCTCTGGGAAGCCTACGAACAGCGGAGGGCGGAAAGAGCGGCGTAAGGGAGAATCCAATGGGTGAATACGGACTGTTTCAACCCCTGAACTGGTTGTTGTTGATTGCTATAATTCTCGTAGCAGTCGTCCCGTTTTGGCAGATTTTCAAAAAGGCTGGCTTTAGCCCATGGTTATCACTGTTGATGCCGATTCCCATTGTTGGTCTAGTTGCACTTTTTTATTTAGCTTTCGCAAAGTGGCCGCAAAATCCAGGATAGCCCACTACCTGATTTCATGATTGACGCTATGGGACCGCCCAGAGGATAATTCTGGGCTATCGTTCTCCATCGCGGATTTGACCCCAGCCAGCAAAGGGCGGAGGCTTCAATTCAAAACCTCAGCCTTGTCTTTCCTTGCTGTAGTCGACCGGGAAACCAGCTTGGGAAACCAGAATCACAAACTAATTTCTTAAGGAGCGAATCCATGAGGCGTATTTG
Source organism: Acidobacteriaceae bacterium (assembly GCA_003140655.1). GTDB lineage: Bacteria > Acidobacteriota > Terriglobia > Terriglobales > Acidobacteriaceae > Sulfotelmatobacter. Next base: position 4,894 of record PLKR01000149.1, read on the forward strand.
TTTGAAGAAACCCGCGCGAATAATGGCGGGGCTGCTGACCGGCATGCTGTTTGCGATCGTCACCCTCCAACCCAGTGCCCAGACTGCGGCAGATTCACGCACCCAGCGTCCGTTGAACACCGGCTACGACAAAGCTCATGAAATCACTCTGAACGGCACCGTTCAGGAAGTCGTCACCAAGCGCGTCCCCGGCAGTCCGTTCGGCATGCATCTGGTCGTCGCCGGTCCAGAAGGCGCGGTTGACGCTCATATCGGTCCGTACTTAACCAAAGACACGCGGGAAGCCCTGCACGCCGGTCTGCCGGTGCAGATCGTGGGGGCGATGGANNACGGTGAGAAATGAAAACGGATTGCTGGTGCGTGCGCGCGGGTCTCGCGTAGCACATTCCAGACCGGAAATTAAGAGCGACAAGACCACGCAGAAAGGGGAGTCGCTATGAACCGGAAATCTTACTGGAGCATCCCTGCGTTAATTGTCCCGGCCTTAATCTTCTCAACCTTGACTTTCCTGACGAGTTGCAGCAGCAGTTCGAGCACGACAACAACTCCTCCTCCTCCAACCGTATCGATCACGGCGACNNCGACGGGAGCGAGCGGCACGTTCGCGACCACAACGCCAGGAGCAACGGATGCCGAAACGACCAACGCGAGCGGTGTGGCTACTTCGAAGGGGTTCACCGCAAATATGACGGCCGGCGCTTATACGGTGACGGCGGCGGCTACAGGAGCGACGGCGACGGCCAGCTTCGCCCTCACGAACACGGCGGGAACCGCTGCTAATCTTACGGCGACCAGCGGAACTCCGCAAAACGTGGTCGTCAGCGCCACAGCTGTGTCGCTGGTAGCGCAAGTCACGGATGGTGACGGCAACGGCGTAATGGGCGTTTCTGTGACGTTCACAGCTCCGTCATCCGGGGCAAGCGGCCTCTTCACGGGCAGTGGCACCAACGCGGAAACCGACATGACCGATGTGAACGGCAACGCTACCGCGGCGGACTTTGTCGCCAATGCAACGACTGGCGGACCTTACAACGTGGTGGCCACGTCAGGGACGTTAACACCGGTCAACTTCAGTCTGACAAACATAGTCCCACCCTTGGGTACCGGCAACTACGTCTTTTTCCTGACTGGCGAGGATTCCACCGATAGCTTTTACTCGGTCGCCGGGGTCTTCAGCGTCTCAGGCACCGGGACGATTACTGGCGGTGAGCAGGACTTCGTCGATCTTGGCCTTGAAGGGCATGACACCATTGCCAGTTGCAACAACTGCATTTTGGAAACCCCCGACGGCAACGTACAGATCACTCTTAACACTGGAGACGCCAACATCGGTGTGAACGGGACCGGAGTTGAGATACTCGACGCCAGCATGGTCTCGACTTCGAATGGGCTGCTCACCGAGTACGACACCTGGGCAAGCGGCAGTGGAACCTTAGATCTACAAACCAGCACGGCTGCGCCCTCTGGCGGCTATGCATTCTTTACCGCAGGCCTGGATGGTTTCGAGCAACCCGCCCCGGTCGCGATTGGAGGCGTAATCAACGTCACCAGCGCGGGTAACATTTCAGGGGCTGGGAGCGTTTTCGACCAGAACGACGGCGGCATCCTGTCGTCGGACCAACTCCTTGCGGCCAGCACGGTCACTGGCCCTAGCGCGGATGGCATGGGCATGGTGACCTTCACGCTGACCCCCCAGACCACCAGTACGACCGTTTTCGAGTTCGCGCTGGTGGGCTACATCGTCGACGCCAACCACATTCGGCTGGTGGAGACCGCCGATAGCTTCAACGGCACTACGGGCGGAACCGCCCTGGGCCAAGGGTCCAACACTGGAACCTTCAGCAACAGCAGCCTCTCCGGTTCCAGCGGCGTCTTCGGCGCGGTTGGCGCAGACGCCAACGGGCCTCTTCAAGCAGCCGGCCTGCTCACCTTTAACGTGGACGGCAGCGTAAGCGGCAATTTGAGCTTCAATGACTTCGTCGCGATGAGTCCACAAGGCGGGACCGCTCTCGCTGCAGAAGGCACACCCGCGTGCACGTCAGGGACGGCGCCGACGGCGTGCTATGCCGTTGACAATACCGGTCGGGTCACCATAACGAACGTGACCGACAACACCACCGGCGCCACGTTCAACTACAACCTTCAACTCTATTTAGCCGAAGATGGCGGAACGGTGATCTCCATGGATACGGGCGCCGTGCCCAACGGTCCCGATGTCCTCTCCGGTCTGGGCTACGGGCAAACCGGCGCCGGCACATTCAATGCCAATTCCTTCAACGGGAACTACACACTGAGTGTCACACAACAGGACACGGACTCGACTAGCGCGTTCGAGTACGACGGCATCGGCACGGTTTTGGCCGACGGGACGTCGACCTCCCTGGCGGGATTCCTCGACCTGAACGGCATCCTGGGCACCCCGTTGATTCCCACTCCCGGCATCGCTGGCGGTGTNNGGCACCTTCGCCGCCAACGCGAACGGAGTCTTCACCGGCACCATCACCGGCATTGACACCGTTGATGCCGCCACCCCGGACCTGTTCACCTTCTACTTGACCGGCGGGACCGGGCCCGCAAGTGTCGGGGTCATAGGCATCGAAAACGACGCCAAAGAACAACTAACTCTGGGAACCTTCGAACTTCAGCAGTAGAGGAGGAACAGGCTTTCCAATTCGTGTTCAACTCAGTGGCGCACTTCGGTGCGCCACTTTTTTGTGGCGGAGGCATTTAGAAGAGGCCTGCGCGCTGGAATGCCGCGCCCCCGTGTCTCCACTGCTACAATGCCCTGTTTCACATAACTTGCGGATGCGGCGGTGAACTCGCGAACTTGCGGGGTTTTAAACGCGTACTGACTTGTAGGGGAGAGCTGTCGGTTGGTGCGAAAGACAGCAGGTTCCTCCACTGCGCTTCCCTTCCTACCGGAGGGGGAAGCTCCGGTCGGAATGACAGGGTTTCTCGGCCGGAAGGATGACAAGCTTTTAGAACGACTTCGATAGCAAGCTCGATTTAGGGTTTTACAGATCAAGCTTTCCGGGGAGTTCAGGGTTGGAAGACGTTCAGGTAGTTGCGATGCTGGTGCGCCGCTGTGTTGCCGGCGATGCCGCTGCCTGGGAGGAAATCGTCCAGACCTACAACCGGCGTATCTATAACATCTGCTACCGCTTTGCCGGATCGGCCGACGACGCCGAAGACCTTGCCCAGGAAGTTTTCATCAAGATGTACCGCACGCTAGCGACCTATGACAGTTCTAAGGGAGCGTTCGTCACATGGGTGACAACGATCACCCGCAACCTGCTGGTCGATCATTTCCGCAAGACCAAACAGGACCGCATTACCGACTCGCTCGATGCCGCGTCGTCTGCGCATGAGGACGCGCAACCCCTGAGTGAGCAAATTCAGGACCAATCTGCGCCTCCCGATGCCCGCGTACGCAGCCGGGAGGTGGGAGAAACCGTTCACGCAGCCCTTGCCAAGCTCTCCCCGGAGCTTCGTGAGGCGGTGATTCTAAGAGACTTACAGGATTTTGACTACCGTGAAATCGCAACCGTTTTGAAGGTTCCGGAGGGCACTGTGAAATCTCGAATAAATCGTGGCCGGGCGGAACTTGCCCGGTTATTACAACGTACCTATAGGCAGGTGATGTGATGCCAGACCACACCAGTAACGGAATGCAGTGTCACGAGTTTGATGGCCTCGTCAGCGACGCGCTCGATGGCGCGCTGAGCGGCAGTCGGCTCGAAGGCTTCCAGGCCCACGCGCGGACTTGTTCCGTGTGCGGGCCGCTGTTCGCTGAAGTAACGGCGGGCCGCAACTGGCTGAAGGATCTCACGGAGGTGGAGCCTCCAGTCAGCCTGGTCATCAATATTCTGGCATCCACGACGGGCGTTGACACCCAACGCCTGCGGGCGAACGTATCTCCTTCACTGTCGATGTCGCAGCAGCCGCGCGTTTCTTTCCGTCCTTCGTGGTGGGAACGCGCGCAAGCCTGGGCCTCGGGGGCCATGCAGCCCATCTGGGGCACGGTCCGGCAGCCGCGGTTCGCCATGTCGTTTGGTATGGCGTTCTTCTCGCTGTCGGTGGCACTGAGCGTACTCGGCGTGAAACCCGCCGACCTGCGTTCAGTGAGCCTGCGGCCCGCTGCGATACGGCACACGTACTACAATACGCAAGCCCGCGTAGTCCGGTATTACGAGAATATCCGGTTCGTCTACGAGGTGGAATCGCGCGTGCGCGAACTCAAGCGCAACGTCACGCCCGCCGAGCCCGCGCCGGCAAAGAAAGAGCACAAGAACGACACAACACAACAGCCCGAGCAGAAGCAGGATCGCAATTACAGCCAGAACGAGAACCATCTCATTCTGGCCTGCGCTCCGCTGGGTCCATCTGTCTTTGATCCGTTGAATCAGGATCCGTTAAATCCGGATCTGCCTGTAGTGTCGGTGACCACGTACAGGAGGTTCGTATGAACTGCGCCACGCACAACGATACGGCCGCAGTGGCATTCTGCCGCACTTGCGGCAAGCCGCTTTGCGGCACCTGCACCCGCGACGTTCGCGGAGTAATCTACTGCGAGCCTTGCCTCGCAGCNNTCCGGTCGCGCGGCCTGCGGGCCCTAACCCGAATCCCGCGGTCGCCGGCATCCTCGCTGGATTCTTTCCCTTCGGCGTCGGCGCCGTGTACTGCTCGCAATACGCCAAGGGACTGGCGCATCTGCTCATCTTCGTCATGCTGATCTTCGCTTCCGATCATGCCGGACGCTGGGACTGGGTGTTTGGCATCGGCATCGCATTCTTTTACGTCTACCAGATCATTGATGCGGTGCGTACTGCGCACGCGCTTCAGGCTGGCCAGCCCGCTCCCGATCCCCTGGGCCTGGGCCAGACATTCAGCATGGGCGAGAGGTTCGACCGCGGCAAGATTCCCGTCGGCGCCGTGATTCTCATCGGCCTGGGCGTGCTCTTCCTGCTGCACACCATGGGAATCATGGAGAACGGCTTCGACCGCTTCTGGCCGCTGATTCTCATCTTCCTCGGCGGCTGGATGTTCTACCGCCGCTGGGAGCGTACCTCGCAAACCTGTGGCTGCGGACGCTGCAGTACGCGGTGGCTGATGGGCCCGGCGATGGTGCTCACGACCGGCATCCTGTTCCTGCTGCAGAGCCTTGATATTGCTGAGATCGACCGAACCTGGCCTGCCTGGATTCTGGTGGTCGGAGTCGTCAAATTAGTGCAGAGCAGCGCCTCATCTGCCGGACACGTCGGCCCCTTGCCGGGAGCGCCGCCCGCCGTTGGGCCAATGCCGCCTCCACCAACACCGCCGCCGACCTCCAATCCAGGACCAACGTCGTCTTCCGGGGAGGTGCACAATGTCTAGCCCCATTCAAACTCCTCCACCTCTTGTCCCACTGCGCCCCCGTCGCCGCTCATTTGCCGGACCGTTTGTGCTGATCGTCCTCGGGATCGTCTTCCTGTTGGGCAACCTGCACATGCTTTCCTGGATGCGGCTGGGGACTCTGTTCGCTCACTACTGGCCAGCGCTGTTGATCTTGTGGGGCGTGATCAAGTTGATCGAGTATCAGCAAGCCCAGCGTGATGGCGTGCCCGCCCGCGGCATTGGCGCCGGCGGAGTCTTTCTGATCATCATCATCGTCTTCTGCGGGCTCATTGCCACCCAGGCCTCGCGATTCAACTGGGGCGAAATCCGCGACAACATGAACATCGACGACAGCGACCTGGATAACCTCTTCGGCGAGACTTACAGCTTCGACGACCACCTCGAACAGAACATACCGCCCGCCGCGACCAGCTTGCGCGTCAACGACGATCATGGCGCCGTCCGAGTCAGCATCGCCAATGAAAACAAGATCACCGTCGTCGTCCGCAAGCGCGTCGGCGCGGAAAGCAAGAGTGATGCCGACAAATACAACCGGCAGGCTACGCCCACGATCACCATGGCCGGCAATGTGATCATCCTCGACGCCAAGACTCAAGCCGCCGGCGACCACGCCGTGCAAAGCGATCTCGATATCGCGATCCCGCGCAAAATGGAGTTGCACATCACTTCGCGCCGGGGCGATGTCTCCGTCACCGGCCGCGAGGGCGAAGTGGAGATCAACAGCCAGCACGGCGACGTTTCCGTGGAAGACGTCATCGGCAACGTGAAACTGCATCTCGAAAAAAGTTCGGCCAAGGTCGAGCAGATCACTGGCGATGTCCACATCGACGGCCGGCTCAACGAAGTTTCCGTCACCGACGTCAAAGGCGGAGCGCAGTTCGAAGGCGAATTCCAGGAGAGCGTCAAGCTCGCTCATATCAGCAAGAACGTCTCCTTCAAGTCCTCCCGCACTGACATGGAGTTCTCGCGCATCGATGGCGATCTCGATCTTGACTCCGATGACCTCCACGCCGACCAACTCACCGGTCCCGTGCATCTGACCACGCGCTCCAAGCAAATCCGCCTGGAGGACGTCTCCGGCGATCTCCGCCTGGAGGATGAACACGGAGGCATCGAAGTCTCCATGCGCTCACTCGGCAACGTTCAGATCGACAGCCGCAACGGCGACATCCACTTGAGCGTGCCCGACAACGCTGGATTCCACGTCGATGCCCGCGCCCGCGACGGCGAAATCCAGTCAGACTTCCCTGAAGTGAAGATTGACAACAATGAGCATGAGGCGAAGGCCAGCGGCAGCGTCGGCAACGGCGCCGCTCACATCGTGCTCAACAACGAGCACGACGGCATCGAGATCCGCAAAGCCTCAGCCAAAGCCTCCGTAGCGCCGCCTGTTCCTCCGGCACCTCCGGCCAAGCCTCCCAGGTCTTTGCCGCCGCCCAAGGTGAAAGTCGAACCCACGGAGAACTGAGGGGATTGAGTCATTGAATCATTGAGTCATTGATTCAATGACTCAATGTCGGCCCACCCTTCCGTGCACTTCACATCTTTGCCTTCCGCTCCGCCATCTGCGAAACTAATTTCCNNCGCATCAAGATCAACATTGAGGCAGGCGGCAAGAAGCTGATTCAAATCACCGACAACGGATGCGGCATGGTGCGCGACGATGCCATGCTGGCGTTCGAGCGGCACGCAACGTCGAAAATCAAGGACGCGGAAGATCTGCTGAGCGTAGCCACGCTGGGATTTCGCGGCGAAGCCCTGCCCTCGATCGCCTCGGTGTCGCGCCTGCGCCTGGAGACGCGTGCCGCCGCTGGGTCAACGGAAAAAGCCGCGGCCGGAACCATCATCGAGATCAACGGCGGCAAGATGGCGCGCGTCGAAGAGGCCGGCTTGCCCGAAGGAACGTCCATCACGGTGCGCGATCTCTTCTTCAATATCCCGGCGCGGAAGAAGTTTCTGAAAGCGGAGTCGACCGAACTCTCGCACATTGCTTCACTGGTCACGCACTATGCTCTGGCGCATCCCGAAAAGCATTTCGAATTGCATTCCGCCACTAACGCCATGCTGGTCGCCCCGCCGGTGGCGGGCTACAGCGAACGCGTTTATCAGGTCTTCGGCAAAGAAACCCTCGACCAGTTGATTGCCGTGGCGGCGGTGCAGCCGCTGGAGCATGTGGGCTTGCCCCAGCCTCCGCCCTGGCGGCGCAAAGACAAAGACGAAGAAAGTGATGCCGCCGGACCCGCAGATCCCGGCAAGATGCGCCTTCACGGCTTCGTTTCGAAGCCCGAGATCCAGAAGCTGAATCGCAATTCGATTTTCGTCTTCGTGAACGGCCGGCTGATTCGCGACCGCCTCGTCCAGCACGGATTGACCGAGGCCTACCGCAACATCATTCCGCCGACGGTGTATCCGGTGGTGCTGCTGTTTCTGGAACTGCCGCCGGGCGAGGTGGATGTCAACGTCCATCCCTCGAAGACAGAGGTGCGCTTCCGACAATCCACCGTAATGCACGACTTTGTGCGCGACACGGTGCGGGCGGCTCTTATGAAGGCGCGTCCGGCGCCGCAGTTCACCACCGAGATTCACGCCCACGCCACCGCCAGTTCGGGCCTCACCCCGGGCGCAAGAGAGTGGGAGCCGCCTTCCGACCTGGCCTCCGCGTCAGGAGTGCCCGCGCGCCCGCTCTATGAGCCCGCAACCGGATTTGCTCTGCAAGCGCAGGCCCCGCCGCCGGTTTCCGCACGCTTCCAGTTCGAAGGTGGCATTGCGGTCGAAGCAAACGCGGCGATTCCCGTAGCGCGGGGGCTGGAAAGCCGCTTCATCGCAGCGATACCAGACACGATCCCAGATAACGGCTGCGCGCCCGCGCTCGATGCCCCAGAGAATGCTTACGATGAAGAGCCCACGCTGGCCTCGCTCTCCACCCTCCGCCCGCTGGGACAAATTCGCAATTCATTCATTCTCGCGGTAAATGAAGATGGATTATGGATCGTCGACCAGCACGTAGCCCACGAGCGCGTGCTGTTTGAACGCATCCTGAAACAGCGCGCGGCGCAAAGAGTAGAGAGCCAGCGCCTGCTGATGCCGATCGTGCTCGAGCTGTCTCCGGCGCAGCAGGCGGTGTTTGCCGAGATTGCCGACGAACTGCAGCACAACGGCTTCGAGGCCGAGCCCTTCGGCGCCCGCAGTGTCGCCGTGAAGCTTGCACCTGCGGGCGTGGATGCGGCCGCGGTCGAGCACATGCTTCACGAGTTGCTCGATCAAATCTCGCGCGAAGAACAATCCCTGAACCTGGAAAAGATTCGCGGGCGCATTGCCGCCTCCATCGCCTGCCATGCCGCCATCAAGGTCAACATGCCTCTGGAGCAGAACAAAATGGAGTGGCTCCTCGCCGAACTCGCGAAAACCGACCATCCCATGTCGTGCCCGCACGGCCGGCCGGTCGTCCTGCGGTATTCTGTAAAGGACATTCAGAAGGCGTTTAAGAGAATCTGAGCGAAAACCGCAATTAGCAATTGGCAATTAGCATTTAGCGAGGCCGTTGTTGCTACTTGCCAACTGCTAATTGCTAGTTGCTAATTGCTAACTGCTGTCCCCTATGACCGATCAGGACCTGCAGCAACTCCGTCGCGAGAAGTGGCGCCTGGATGGCAAGCCCATCCGGACCATCGAAGAGGCGCGCGCCTTCGTCGAGGCTGTGGGTTTTTGCCTGATGTACCCCGTGCGCCCCACCATGCCGGTGCCAACGTTCATCGGCGCATTCGTCGGCTCCGACGATCGTCTCCCCACATGGCAGCATGCCTACTCCGATCCGCGGGCTATGGCGGCCACGGAAGTCATGGTCCGACTGCTGCGCGAGCACGCCGCTTACGAAGCAAACCTGGTCGAAGAAAACAACGCGTTTCTGCTGGCCGCCTCGGTGTTTCCATATTTCTATGCGCTGGTGGGCGAGCGCAATCCCAAGCTCGCGCCCAGGCAGGGACCGCGTTCTCTCTACTCGCCGCTGGCTTGCGATGCTTTCGAGCTGATCCGCCGCGATGGTCCCATCTCGAAGCAGAAGCTGCAGGAAGCGCTGGGCGGCAGCGTTTCGCTTGCGGCGCTCGACAAAGCGCTGGGTGAATTGTCGTCAAAGCTGCGCATCACTCGCGTCGACTACAAGGCCGGCGAAGGCTCGTTCTGGGATGTCCTCTACCGCTGGGCGCCGGATGCAGTCCGCGAGGGCGTGGGATTGTCAGTGCAGCAGGCGCTCTCGGCCTTGCTCTCGAAATATCTCGACTGCGTCGTCGCCGCCGAGCCGGCCGAACTCGAAACCTTCTTCGGAAACTTTGTGGCGCGCTCGCGCGTGAAAGAAGCCGTGAACGCGTTGCTGGCAGCCCGCGAGCTAAGCTTCATCCACGTCAGCGGAAGGTCGATGCTGCATATCACNNCGAATCATTGAACTGTCATCCCGAATTACAACTGTCATCCCGAGCGAAGCGAGGGGATGAATTCACGTTTGAAGTGCAACAGCGTGTTCAAAGAATACCTCGTTGGGGGTTTTGAAGCCGAGGCACTTTCTGGGGGTGTTGTTGTAGCGGTCCAGGAAGCCAGCCAGGCGGCGTGCTGGCAGCGCATTGAGGTCGGTCTTTCTGGGCAACTGACGGCGCAACCGACCAATCGCGTTTTCGATGCCGCCCTTCTGCCACGGCGAATGGGTGTCGCAGAACCAGGTCTGGATGCCGAACCTTCGGTTCAGTAGATAGTGCTTGCTGAACTCGGTCCCGTTATCGAAGGTCATGGATTGGCAGGCGCAGGGCGGCATCGCTTGCACCATGGCGCTGAGGTTGTCGGCGACCGACTGCGCCGTTCTCGCCTCCTGACGCAGCAGTAGCGCCCGTCGCGATCTGCGTTCCTGAGCCACCAGCAAGAACTGCCCCGGTTTGCTGAAGCTCATGAGGTCGGCTTCCCAATCGCCCGACCGCGAGCGCTCCTCCACCACCGATGGACGGTCATGAATGGAAACCCTATCCCATATGGATTCGATCGACCACCGGCCATTCTTCAGACGTTTTCCGCGCCGGCCCTTCTGGCGAGGCAAGCAGCGATGCAGCGTTTCTTTGAACGACCAACTGCGCCAGTAGATGTAGCGATAGATCGATTCGTAGCTGATCCGTTGGCGGGCTGGTCCCCGTGCCATCCGTCCTGCAATCTGCTCGGGGGACCATCCCTCGGCCAGGCGTTGCAAAACTTCCTTACGAAGTTCCGGCTGACGTTCGAGCTTATGGGCTCGACCGCGCGCATGCCGGCGCAGCGTCAACTCCTGCGCGCGCTGCGGATCGTA
>PLKR01000659.1:0-14495 GCA_003140655.1 Acidobacteriaceae bacterium
TTTCAAAAGCGCACGGACTCGCCGGCCTGCGCGTGGGCTATGGCCTGGGTCCCGCGGAATTGTTGGGATACTGTGCGCGCATGCGCAACACATTCTCTGTCTCGTCGGTCGCGCAAGTTGCCGCGGTAGCAGCCATCAGCGACTACGACCACATTCAGCGCGTGGTGGAGAACAATGCTGCGCAGTCCCAAGTTCTTGCCGATGGCTTGTCGGGATTGGGATATCGCGTCGTCCCCACCTCAGCGAATTTTCTGTTCTGCGATCTGAGGGAAGACGCCGCGCCTTTCGCTAAACGCTTGCAGGATGACGGCGTGGCTGTGCGTCCGCTGGGGTCGTGGGGCGCGCCGAATTGCATTCGCGTGACGATCGGCGCGCCCGAGCAGAATCAGGCTTTCCTGGAGGCGGCACGCCGACTCGGGCCGCGTGGTTCCCAGAATAATCGTCCGGAGCCCATTCGCGACTAGTAGGGAGTAACCACGGCATCTTCTGGATAGCCCGGCATCCCAAACTCGGGAACATCGAGACCTTCTTCTTCTACCTCTGGCGCCACTCGCATGCTTTTTGCTTTGTTGACGCACCAGAAGACAGCGTAGGTTGCTCCGAATGCCCAGGCCGCGTACAAAGTCGCTCCCATGATCTGGCACAAGAACTGCCGCGTATCGCCGTGGAGCAATCCCGTTACGCCTTGGCCAGCGTGGCCCAGATACGCGGTTGCGCCCACACCGTTCCATCCCGCGCCGTAGACGCCGTCGGCAAAGATGCCAACGCTGACGGCGCCGAGCCATCCACAATAGCCGTGAACTGAAATCGCACCGCAGGGATCGTCTATCTTCAGAACCCGGTCGTTGAAGAGAACGCCGACGCAGACCAGGCATCCCGCCAGCAGGCCGATCACCACCGCTGAAGTCGGAGATACAAAAGCGCAGGGTGCCGTGATCGCGACCAGTCCCGCCAGCATTCCGTTACAGGCCATGGTTATGTCGGGCTTGCCGAACAGGGAGTACCACAGAAGCATCGCGGCCGCGGAGCCTGCGACAGCCGCCAGATTGGTGTTCACCGCGACTACGGAAATGCGCAGGTCGGTTGCTCCGAGAGTTGAGCCAGGGTTGAACCCCATCCATCCAAAAAGCAGGATGAATGTGCCAGAGACGACATACACAATGTTGTGTGCGGGAAAGACGCGAATCTTTCCCCCTGGACCATACTTACCCAGACGCGGACCCAGAATAATCGCGAGCGCCATGGCGCAGAAGCCGCCCACCGCGTGCACCACGGTCGATCCCGCGAAGTCGACATAGCCGTGGCCCAAGTTCAATGTGGAGCCGACTTGCGACAGCCATCCTCCGCCCCACGCCCAGCACCCGGAGATCGGATAAAGGATCGCGCCAATGAAGAGTTCACATAGCAGGAATGCCCAGAAGGTGATCCGCTCGCATACGGCGCCGACAATGATGTAGCCGGCGGTCTCCATGAATACGACTTCGAACAAAGTTAAGCAGTTGCTGGCACTGTCGTAGGCCGGACCGACAAGAAAAAATCCCTTCCCGCCCACGAATCCCCATTGGCCGCTTCCGACCAGGAAGTGGTTCAGCGTCGGAATGCCGCCCAGGTTGGTGGGCGCGGCATTGATGGCAACGGCCCCAAACTGGAATGCGTATCCGACCGCGTAGTAAGCGAGGAAGGCGAACACGTAGGCTGCGAAATTCANNAGGACGAGGTAGCCCGTATTCAATGTCCAGGCAAAATTAGTCGCCACGCGAACGTGACCGACATCATCGGCCAGCTTTACGGCGAGCGGCTCTTTCGCCGACTGAGCCTGATAGTCGTCGAATGCCTTTTTGTTCACGGCGTAGTCCGGGGCCGTCTTGTCGTTAGGCTCGGGGACCACAAAGGGATTGCCGGCAGCGTCCACTGCGGTAGCCTTGTCCCCGGTGGCTGTGCCGGATGGATCGGGCTTTGGCCCATCGTCGGCAAGGCAGGGTGTGGATAGCCCTGCCAACAATCCGGCGGCGAGAAGGATGGTAGCGCAGGCCGACATTGTTGCAGATGAAAACGACAAGCGCAGGGAGCGCCTGTGCCCTGGTTTTATCATGTCTGGTTGCTCCTGTTAATAAAGGGTGGGCAATTCTCAGGCGACCATACTTGTGCTGGAACAGCGCCAGCAAATGCCGATACGACCGCACAATATCCCAATCTCACACGACGGGTCACACAGCGCCGAGGACCGTGAGCGGACTCCTCCATCAGTCTTGGTGGCCTGAGAATCGGATTCAAACGTACCGCAGACGATAAAGGCAGGCATCCGCTGAGTCCAATTCATATTTCTTATGGGGACTATCAGGCTCATCAATAACAGCGGGGGCCGGAGCCGAATCCGAGATGAGTTCTACGGTGCCAGCACCGCCACACGTGCGGCTCCATACAATCCGGCATCGCTTCCCAGCAGGGCGAGGGTGATGATGGTTTTTCGTTCGCTGCGGCTTTCGGTCTGCGCCGCAGCGCCTTCCGCTTTTCCTACAGAATCGCTCCTCAGAGGATCGGCGGGAGCGGTTGCCGCATAGACCAGCGACCGCTCGCGCAACTCCTCGAACATGTTGGGCGCATAAGCATCCCAGGCGCTAGAAACGCCTCCGCCGATGACGAACATATCGAGATTCAAAACGTTGATCAGGCTGGCGAGCAGTATGCCCAGGTAGCGTCCGAAACTGCGAAAGATGCGGCGGGCATGCTCGTCTCCCTGAATCGCCAGGTTGTAGACGGACTTCGCGCCGAATTCAGCGTCGGAAGACGCGGCCCTGGCCAGCGATGGCGCTTCACCGCTGGCAATCTCCTCTCGGGCCAAACGAACAATTGCGCTGGCGGAAGCATACTGTTCGGCGCATCCGCGGTTGCCGCAACCACAGGGGTGGCCTTCCGGTTCGACGGTGACATGCCCGAATTCGCCCGCCATGCCATTCATGCCGTGCCAGATTTTTCCTCCGAGCACGATGCCGCCGCCGATTCCGGTGCCGAGCGTGACCACCGCCACGTTCGGCACGCCGCGGGCGGCGCCCAGCCACTGCTCGCCGAGCGCGGCAACGTTAGCGTCGTTTTCGAGGACAACGCGGACGTCTTTGTTCGAACTGCGCAGGCGGCGCTCGATTTCCGCGCGCACCGGATAGTCCTCCCAACCCGGCAGGTTCGCCGACTTCCGCAGCATTCCGGTTTGCATGTCGATGATGCCGGGGACGCCGATACCAGCGCCAAGAAGCTTTCCGGTCTCCTTATACTTGCCGGATAGACGCTGAATTGCATCGCACATTTCGTTGATCACATGGTCACGGCCGAGAGCGACTTTGGTCCCGAGAGTAACTTTCTCGAGAAGCTCGCCCTGGCTGCTCACGGCGGCAATGCGAAGGTTGGTACCGCCGAGATCGACTCCGATGGAGAAATCAGGCATGGAGGAGAAGATTATCAGAACTGCGGTGGAGCGTGCTCATTGTTGATTGATGATTGTTGATTGAAAAGCCTGTGGGAAGAAGGTATTCAATCAACAATCAGAAATCAACAATCAGCAATTGTTCTCGTTACTTCTGGCACATAGGGCAGTAGTGACTGCTGCGTCCGGCGATCACGATGCGTTTGATGGGCGTCTTGCAAACCAGGCAGGGCTCGCCCTCGCGGCCGTAGACGCGGTGCTGCAGTTGGAAGAACCCTTCTTCGCCGTCGGCGTCAACGTAGTCTGAGATAGACGAGCCGCCGAGAGCAATCGCCTCCCGAAGAACCCCTTTGACCGACGCCAGTAGCTTAGCTAGTTGGTCGCGGGTAATGGTGGAGGCGCGGCGGCGTGGGCGAATTCCGGCGCGGAACAGAGACTCATCGGCATAAATGTTCCCCACGCCGCGCAGCAGCTTCTGATTGAGCAATGCGCTCTTGATGGGAGTCTTGCGGCCTCGAAACAAAGTGAGGAAGCGGTCGAGATCGGCTTCCAGCGGCTCAATACCGCCAGCTTCGAAACCTCCGGCGCGGGCGACGCTGAGCCGTCCGAAGCGGCGAGGATCGACAAAGCGCAGTTCTTTGCCCGACGCCAGCTTCAAAATCGCATGCGTGTGCTTGAGAATGTCTTCCTGCGCTTCGCAGACTTGCAGGCGTCCGGTCATGCCCAGGTGGACGATCCATTGCGCCTGTACGGGGCCGGGTTGTGTGGGGCGGACGCCCTCGTCCGCCTCTGCGTGCGCGGTCAGTGAAGGCCGTGATGGCTTCGCTCTAGATCCTGCACGCGGCGGTTTAGGGGACTGGCTTTTCGCGGGCGAGAGCCTGCCCTGAACTTGCCGAAGGGGCGCCCGCGCCACATCGTTCTGTTCCAAGTCAAATACGATGTGCTTCCCCNNAATCCGCGAGCAATGGTTTCAACTTCGGGGAGTTCCGGCATGCCTCATCAGTGTACAAGGGTGTTGGTTGAAGCGTGTGGTTGGCTGCGGCAATTCTAGCTGACTGTTGAGTAGCGCGGCGGGCTAATCCTTGAGCGGCACGACTGTCTGCCCGTCGCGGCAGAAGGTGGCGACCTTCTGCAGATCCCCGTTGGCCTGGGGCAAGGTCATTACCGGTCCATAGCAGTAAACCGCGTGGCCGCTGGCGGCGAAGTACCAGCGTCCGCCTTTGGAGTGCTGCTCCACGTGACCGGATGGCTGGCGCACTGGCTGCGCTGGCTTAGCAGCCGTCAGACTAAACAACAAGGCTAGGGTCAGAACCTTCATTGTTGCCAAAGTTTCGAACACGTCCGTGGGACGCCTACTGCTTACCTGGGCTCTAAATCGTATTCAAAGCCCGACGCCGATCTACCAAATCTGAAGCAGGCACGGGAGGAACCTGGGGCGCGGGCTTCACAGTCTTGCCTGCCTGGCTCTGAGAACGGCGTTGCGGTACTGCCTGGGTTGACGGGGAGTCGGTTAACGGGGTCCGAGTTGACGGAATCCGGGACGACGGGGTCTGAGCTGGAACTTGCTCCTGGGTAGACGGAGCTTGCGCGCGGCTCTGGGCTTGTGCCTGGGCCGCTTGCTGATCGCCTATGGCTTTGCCTTTTGCAGCCCACAGCTCTGTGCTGTCACGCACTAAAACCTTAATCAGATTGCGCTGTGATTGGATGACCGAGCCTTGTTCAATGATGAGCACGGTCATCAGTCCGTAGGAGAACAGGAACAGAACCGTGAGCAACGGGAGAAGGCTCCGCTTCTTCCTGGGAACCGCGATCGGCATCACTGATGTGGAACCGAACCAAGTAGTCAAGTGGCACCCCGGCCTGACCTAGCAAGCGCAGGCAGACAGGGAGATTGCAGCTTGTCAGCCAATAGCGCACGTGGCTGGAAGATATTGAATTTATTTGGGTTAGTGTGATTTGCCCAAGGCGACTTCCAGGCTCCGAGTGCAATTCAGTGCACATATTGAGCAACGGGAACTGCGCATGGAGAGCAGGCTGCGGCCCTGGAACGTCCGCCAGGCAAGGCTTTCCGGGCGAGGAGGACTCCCGTGAACCCAAACCCCAGGTCAAGAGAGACTATTTGAAGGGAATAGCCGTTTGCTGCGAGGTCCATCCGACGCTCGGTACCGAGCCCCAAAACATCCTTACCGTGGGGATGTACTTGGTCATGTTCCCGGTCGGCGCGGTGTGGCCGAATACCTGGAAGCGCCAATTCAGCACGTCCGCGACATAGATCGTTTTATCTGGTCCCATCGCCATGAAGTGAGCCCAGGCCATTTGGCCAGGCTTATGCCCAGGTTCACCAAAGGCGCCGAGGATCTTGCCGTTCTGATCCAGTTCGACAATCCGGTCGTATCCGCCGTCGACCATCCAAACGTGCTGGTCTGGCGTAATCACCAAACCATAGGGGTAACCGACGTCAGTCCATTGCTGGATGAATTTACCCTCTGAATCAAAGATCTGGATGCGCTGATTCTCGCGGTCGCCAACATACACGCGGCCCTGGTTATCGACGGCAACAGTGTGCGGCAAGTTGAATTCACCCATGCCTGTTCCGTATTTTCCCCAAGCCTTGATGTAGTTACCGTCACGATCGAACTTCACGACGCGAGAATTGCCATAGCCATCTGCCACGTAAAAATCGCCGTTCTTTGCGAAAGCCACATCGGCTGGCTTGTTGAACAGCCAATTTGCCTCTGCGCCGGTGTTGATTCTCCCCAGGACCAACAGGACATTCCCGGAGGGGTCCAGTTTGAGCACAAGATGGCTTCCGTCGTCAGTCGTCCAAAGATTGTCGTCAGCGTCAATGCGCAAACCATGCGGGTGTGAGAAGAGTCCGTCGCCAATACTTTGAATAAAGTTACCTTTCGCGTCATATTCGGCGAGCATTGGCTTGGTTCGTTGGAAAAGAAAGATGTGGTCTTTTGAATTAACCGCAACCGCGGAGGCTTCACCCGGAGTCATCCCTTTGGGAAACTTGAAAAAGTTCGGCACGGCAAGATAAGGGAGCTCGGGAACGGCCTGGAATTGGGAGGGCTTTACTGCTGCTGTTGTTTGCTGCGCCCAGGCTTGAAATGGCAACAGAGTGATGCACGCGAGCGCGGCTTGCAGTGAAGTTTTCATATTTCTATTCTCATTCCTATTTTCCGATCCTATTTCCCAGCCAAAAGGAGTTTGGCGATGGTCGCCAACTGCATGTTAGACGTGCCCTCATAGATCTTGCCGATCTTGGCGTCGCGCCAGTATTTCTCCACGGGATAGTCTTTGGTGAAGCCGTAACCGCCGTAGATCTCGATAGCGAGGGAAGTCACGCGCTCGGCCACCTGCGACGCGAACAGCTTGGTCATCGCCGCTTCTTTCACGAAGTTCACGCCCGCGTCTTTCATGCGGGCGGCGTTGTAAACCATGAGGCGCGCAGCTTCAATCTCGGTCGCCATCTGCGCAATCTGGAACTGGATTCCCTGAAACTCCGCAATGGCCTTGCCGAATTGCTTGCGCTCGACGGCATACTTCGCCGCAAATTCCCAGGCCCCGCGCGCCAGACCGATCATCTGTGCGCCAATGCCGATACGGCCTTCATTCAACGTTTCAATCGCAATCTTGTAGCCTTTGCCGGGCTCTCCCAGCACACTCTCTTTGGGCACGCGGCAGTCTTCAAGAATCAGTTCGCAGGTTGAAGAAGCGCGAATGCCCAGCTTGTCTTCCTTCTTCCCCACGCTGAATCCGGGGAAATCTTTCTCCACCAGAAACGCGGTGATGCCTTTGTATCCCGCGGCGGCGTCGATAGTTGCGAACAGCACGAATAGTCCGGCTTCCTTGCCGTTGGTGATCCACAGCTTGCGGCCGTTGAGCACGTAGTCAGTGCCCTTGACCTCGGCGCGCGTCTGCAGCGCAAAGGCGTCAGACCCTGAACCAGCCTCGCTCAACGCATAGGCGCCGACGGTCTCCGTCGCCATCTTGGGCAGATAGCGCTTCTTCTGCTCAGCGTTGCCCCATCGCAATAGCGCATTGTTGACCAGGGTGTTTTGCACGTCCACGATGACGCCCGCGGATGCGTCGACGCGCGACAATTCCTCCACGGCCAGAATCGCTTCGAAGAACTTGGCGCCGCCGCCACCGTATTGCTCCGGGATCTCGATCCCCATCAGCCCGAGCTGGAAGAATTCGTGGATGAGATCTTTGTTGAAGATGCCTTTCTCGTCCATCTCCTTCACCAGCGGACGAATCTTATCGTCGGCAAACTGGCGAATGTTGTCGCGGAAGAGAATTTCGTCTTGGGTGAGCGCGGTCAGCGGCGTGGGAGGGGCAGATTGCAGCGTAGTCTCGGGCATGGGTACCTTCAAACGGAGGAATGGCAAACCCTGAATTTTAGCACTCTCGGGAACGGTCGGGAGCGGCAGCGCGCACTAGCGGCGCGAGTGCACCAGCTTCAGCGCGTCCGCTTGCAGAATGCGCTGGATCTGATTGCGGGCATGCACAGACCATGGCCCCGTGGTATCGAGCTTGATATAGGCCTGCCAGTGTTTCAGCGCCTTGCGCGGCTCGCGGGTTTTTTCGAAGGCGAGCGCGAGGTTGTAGTGCGCGTCGGCATAGGTGGGGGCGAGCTGGATCGCCATCTTGTAGGTCTGAATAGCCTCTTGCACGCGCCCCGTCTCGTCCAGAACGTTGCCCAGGTCGAAATGCGCCAGCGCATAGCGAGGATCGGCCTGCAAAGCGGCGCGGTAGTGCCTTTCCGCCAGGGCGAAATCCTGCCGGTTGTAGTAAAGCGTACCCAGATTGATGTGCGCGGCCGCGTGCTCGAACTGAAACTCGAGTACCTTCTGGTAGGCAGCCAGCGCTTCGGTCTGCGTGGCCGGATCCTCCTCCAGCGCGATTCCACGGGCAAACCAGGCGGCAGCATCGTCCTCCCGCGGATTGGACTCGGGATCAGGAATCGGCGTGCTGGTTACAACTTTTTCTCTCGTCGAGAAGTCCATCACGAACTGTCCCGCGATAGGCTCCAGCAGCCTGCCCTCGTGACGGAACGCGACGCGATGATTGTTGGTGGATGAGGCTCCAGCATCGAGTAAAGGGTTTCCCATGCCCGATGCCTGCTTCTGCATGGCTTCAAGCGATTGCCGGATTACAGCGGGCCGCACCCTCATCGCGCAGAGGTCGCGAACTTTCTTGACCTTCAAAAGGTCGGAAAAAGAATAGGCCGGAGAGGCAACAATCAGCCCGGCACGCTCCCAGTTGGCCAACTGGCGCGTCGTGAGGTGGAGAATCCTAAGTAAATCAGCTCGACTGTACACGAGTGTGCGCAACTCTCGCGCCGGTTCCACGGTGCAAGACCGTTACCGCCATTATCCGCAACTTGCGGTCATAAACGCAACTGCAAAGGCTTGTGGAAATCTGTGGAGAACCTGGTTGATTTACATGCACCAGAAANNGCTAATTGCCAACTGCCCTTAGACGGTCACGGCCGCCTGATACTCCTCGTACGTGCCCTTGAAGTCCGTAAGCTTGTGGTCGCTTTCGAAGTGCCAGATGCGGGTTGCGACCTCGTCGATCAGGTCGTGATCGTGGGTTACCAGGAACACCGTCCCGTGATAACGCTGCAGCGAGATGTTCAGCGCGTTGATGGCTTCCAGGTCAAGGTGGTTCGTGGGTTCGTCGAGCACCAGCACGTTCGGCTTCTGCAGCATCAGCTTGCAGAAGAGCAGCCGCGCCGCTTCGCCGCCGGAAAGAACGCTGGTGGATTTCGTCGCTTCCTCGCGGGCGAACAGCATCTGCCCCAGCAAGCCCCGAATTTCTTCGCTCACCGCCGCCGGATTCCACTGATGCAGCCACTCCAGCACACTCATGCCACCTTCTATCAAGCTGCGATGGTCCTGAGCGAAATATCCGATCGCCGCCTCATGCCCCCAAATCACTTTCCCAGAATCGATGAACGGTCCATCGTATCCGCTGGTTTTGTGCAACTCCGCTTCCGGCGTGGTCGGCGAACTCGCCAACAGCGCATTCACCAGCGTGGTCTTTCCCGCTCCGTTGCGCCCCATCAGCGCGATTCTTTCCCCGCGCGTGACGCTGGCGGTGAAGTCACGAATCACATGCTTGTCGCCGTAAGCCTTACAGAGATGCTCAACCTCAAGAATGTGCTTGCCCGAGGGACGCTTCTGCTCGAACTTGATGTAAGGCCGCTGGATGTTCGACNNTGGCTTGACCGCGTCCCGGCGGCGAATCGCGCGATGAATTCATTCAATTGCGCAATCTTCTTTTCGCGCTGCGCGTTCTGCGATTCAATCTGCGAGCGCACCTGCGTCTTCGCCACCACCATGTCGTCATACGACCCGGTGTAAGTGATAATGGTTTCGTAATCGATGTCGGCGATGTGCGTGCAAATGCTGTTCAGGAAATGCCGGTCGTGCGAGATCGCGATTACCACGCCGTCGTAGACATTCAGAAATCCCTGCAGCCAGTGGATCGAATCCAAATCCAGATTGTTCGTCGGCTCATCCAGCAGCAACGCCTGCGGATGGCCGAACAGCGCCTGCGCCAGCAGAACGCGCACTTTCTGCCCGCCCTGCAATTCGCTCATCTTGCGCGAATGCACTTCGTCTGGAATGTCCAGACCTTGTAATAAGATGGCCGCGTCGCTCTCCGCCGTGTATCCGTCTTCTTCGCCGACAATGCCTTCCAGTTCGCCCAGCTNNCGCGGACGCACCACCGTCCCCTTCTGCGGCTCCAATTCGCCGCTAAGCAGGTTCATAAACGTGGATTTACCCGCGCCGTTGGGCCCGGTCAGGCCATACCGCTTCCCCGGCGTAAACGCCACCGAGACTTCATCGAACAGTATTTTTGCGCCGTAGCGCATGGAAACATTACTGACTGAAAGCATGGTTTCTGGTTTCTCTTCTTCCGGGCTTCTACCGGGAAGCTTCTTCAGGAAGCGTTCTTCTGAAACTGCGGGGGAATTTCCGCCAAAACGGTACGCAGCTGGAGTTAATAGAATATCACGGCCGATTAAACCTCCGCCTCGTGTGGCCAAGGTTACCCTACTTTGAGGAGTTGCCCATTCCGGATGGAGCTGAGCACCTTGAGAATCTCTGGCGCGTGAGGCAGTAAGTCATCGAACCGGCTTGATTGGGAATTGATCACGACCACTGCGATGCGACGATGCTGCAGATTTTGCTCGTACTCGATGCCCCGGTTCGACGGTGAGGAACACCTGAAAGCCAGCCTGCTCCGCACGGGACAACAATTCCCCGTTCTTCTTGCCCGCCAAACCCGCCTCAGGCACGGTTTGGCACTCAACGCCGGGCAGATGATTCTTCAATTTTCGGGGAACACATTCGTCAAGCAGCAGCTTCATCACAATTCGCTAAGAACGAGCGACTTGGCATGTTCGAGGGCATGAATTGCGGCCTCGCGGGTTACCGTGGGGAAATCGTCGAGGAACTCGTCCAGTGTCTGCCCGCCTTCGAGGTAGTCCAGAAGCGCCTGAAAAGGAACACGCGTCCCGCGAAAAACAGGCGTGCCCCCGAGCACCTCAGGATCTCTGGTGATCACGCTATTCAGTGAGGCCATTGGATGTCATCCCTGCTGCTCAAGTTTACTCCGAAGGTTGGACGAAAGCATCTGTCTTAGTGTCCCCCGCTCGGCTCCCGGGGCGCCCTACCTCAGCCGGAAGCAACCTCACGGCTGCCGCGCCGCATTCCCGCTGGCTTCGATCAACTGCTGGATTGGGGCAACCACCATCAGCAGGAGGTCGGCTGTCGGCGTCTTGGCCTGCTCGACCAGCATGAGCTGTTGCTTCCGCCACGACTCCGGGGACGGCTCAGACTTATCCAGATAATCGAGAGCCTGCAGTCCGGCAGCGCCGAGGGCCGATAGGTTCTCGGATAGATGCATGACTTCATGCAGAAGAAAGGATTGCTCCAGCAGCGGATGCAATGCAGAGTCGTTGTCCTGCCAAGTCTTCAGCCAGCTTCGAATCAGCCCTGCAGCGACCTGGTCCTTATAGCCGCTACGCACATAGTTTTGCACCAAATCGCGAAAGCTCCGTGCCGTATCGCTTTCGGGATAGACGGCATCGACCATGCGGATAAGCGGTGCATGGAAGTCGATTGGGCCCTTCGAGCTATCCCAGCGCTTGTAGTCCTTGACGGGTTCGGCTATCTCCGCCAGNNATACATCGAGTCCACATCCGTGACCTCTTGCGGAGACCACAGCCGCTCGGCCACGGCCGCATTTCGCGGCCAGATGTGCGAGTCGATGTTTTCCGGAGTCACCCATTCCGCCCACATGCACGCCTCGCCGCCAAGAATGCGGGTCTTTTCTTCGGGAGTCAGAGTTGCAGCATCGCCGCTCATCGGGTCGACGGCATAGTGCCGGGCCGCCGGCCACATCAAATCGAGGTAATAACCGAAGGAAAGCAGGCCGCTGTAGCCTTGCTTTGCCGCCGCTGCCAACGACTGCTGTCCGCGCCAGGATTGCACTACGACCGTCTTCGGCAAATCGGGATGCAGAATTTCATCCCACCCAATCGTGATCTTGTGGTGCTTCGTCAGGATCTTCTGTAAACGTTCATTAAAGTAAGCTTGCAGATCCTGATTGTTTTTCATGCCATGGGCGTGAATGAAGGCCTGGATCTGCGGATTGGCGTCCCACTGCTTGCCATCGACTTCGTCTCCGCCGATGTGAAAGTAGGCGTCCGGAAACAGCTTGGCCATTTCCGCGATGAACTTGTCCAGGAACTTGTAAGTAGACTCCTGAGTGGGATCCATGATCGGGTCGATGCCGCCGCCCCCCAGCGCGTACGGGCCCGGCCCACTGGCAAGTTCCGGATATCCAACAAACCATGAGCGACTGTGGCCGGGAATGTCGAACTCAGGGAGCACGCGGATGCCACGATCGTGCGCGTATGCCAGAAATTCGCGGATTTCGTCCTGCGTGTAGAAGAGTCCCTCGGAGCCCATTTCGTGCAGCTTCGGAAACTGCTTGCTCTCGACGCGGAAGCCTTGATCGTCGGACAAGTGCCAGTGCATGACGTTCATCTTCACCGCCGCCATTCCATCCAGGTTGCGCTTGAGCACGTCCAGCGGAATGAAGTGACGGCTGACGTCGATGAGCAAGCCGCGCCAGGCGAACCGCGGCTCATCCTTGATCGTGACCGCCGGTACGGCAAATCCCTTCCCGGTGGTTTCCAATAGTTGCAGGAATGTCTGAAGGCCGTGCAAAATGCCCAGCGGATTTGGCGCCGTAAGCTTCGCGCCTGACTGCTCCACTCTCAGTTCGTAAGACTCATCCTCTCCGACCTTCTGTACTTCCTCACGCCTATGCTCGGCATGAATGAGTAGCGTGGGGTCGGCAACTTTGACCGCATCGTGGTTGAGCGACATTCCCGTTTGCCGGGAAAGCTCGGAAACAAACCTGTCTACCCCGCGTTCCAATGACGCGTCGTGAAAGCCCGTGACTGAAACCGAAAACGTTCGATCAATCAGGAGTTGGCCCGTCCCAGGTTGCACCGCGGACGGCATAGGCATGAGATTGAGCTGGGGCTGCATTTGTGCCGCAGCAAACGCCGCAAACAGGAGGATCCCAATCACGATGAGCAGGGTTCGCATATTCTCATCAACGTTACCACTGCCGTTCGTGCCGTAGCGGGACTTTCAGTGTCCGCCGCTCAACTCCCGTACAATCGCTCCCACAAACTGCTTGGCGTCGCCGAAGAGCATCAGGGTGTTATCGAGGTAGTACAACGGATTGTCGATGCCGGCAAAGCCCGGGCTCATGCTGCGCTTGATCACCATAACGGTGTGGGCTTTATCGACATCGAGAATGGGCATGCCATAGATGGGGCTGGAGTGGTCAGTGCGCGCGGCCGGGTTGGTAACGTCATTGGCGCCGATCACCAGGGCAACGTCGGTCTGCGGGAAGTCGCCGTTGATCTCATCCATCTCGATGAGCCGGTCGTACGGGATGTCGGCTTCGGCCAGCAGCACGTTCATGTGGCCCGGCATTCGTCCCGCGACGGGATGGATGGCGAAGCGAACCTCTACTCCCTTCTTGGTAAGGATGTCATAGAGTTCGCGCACCTTGTGCTGCGCCTGCGCCACCGCCATGCCATAACCAGGGACGATCACCACTTTATTGGCGGCAGACAAAATCGCAGCGGCTTCCTCGGCCGTAGCACTGTGCACGGGCTTGGCTTCCGCGCCCCCGGCGGCCGCAGCCTGCACCTGGCCGAAAGCTCCAAACAGAACGTTGGTGAAAGACCGGTTCATCGCCTTCGACATGATGACCGAAAGAATCAGTCCCGAAGAACCGTCGAGTGCTCCGGCAATGATCAACAACTTGTTCTGGAGCACGAATCCCATCGCCGCTGCGGACAAACCGGCATAGCCGTTTAACAGCGAGATGACGGTCGGCATGTCGGCCCCGCCGATCGGGATTATGAGCATCACTCCGAAGGTCAGCGAAACCCCCACGATCAGCGGGAAGAACTGCTTCGCCTCCGGATGCAGCACCAGGTAAACCGCACTGCCCACCGCGACCGCGAACAGCAGAAAGTTGACGAGNNTCCATCGAAAGCACTGACATCATGAACTTCGGCACGTTCGGCGTGCGCAGATAAAACTCCGCCGTGCCCACCAAAGTGACGCACAGTGCGCCAAAGGCGTGGCTGAGCGCGGTCCGCTGTGGAACGGCCGTCATATGCACCATGCCCAGCGGAATTCCGATGCCGCTGCCCAGCACCAGCCCGACGGCAATCCACTTATAGTCGACGATGCCGTGGTGTAGCAGAGTGCCGGCAATGGCCAGCACCATGCCGATCTCACCCGCCCAGATTCCGTGGCGGGCGGTGGTGGGAGAACTCATCCACTTCAGCGACAGGATAAACAGGGCGCTGGCAATCAGGTAAATGGCTTCGATGAGGTACTGGCTTCCGGCGAGCTCGTTCATGTTTTACTCAACTAAAGATTTTCTCAATATGATTTCGCCCAGCTACTTACTTGCTCGGACGGCTGCTCTTGAACATCTTGAGCATGCGGTCCGT
>PLKR01000659.1:14501-14656 GCA_003140655.1 Acidobacteriaceae bacterium
CCGATCACGGCAATTGCGTCGAGCGCGTTGGTCAGCGACATCAGCGGAGTGTGCAGCAAGGGCGAAACGTGGCGGATGACTTCGAAGCCAATGAAGCAGGCCAGCATGAAAATGAAAAGTGCGTCGATCAGGTTGTTATCGCCCATGGTTTCTCC
>PLKR01000659.1:14762-14942 GCA_003140655.1 Acidobacteriaceae bacterium
GCAGCTTGCCCTCTTTCACTATGTACGCGAGAAACGTGGCCACGTTGCGGGCGTACATCTGGCTGGCGTTGTACGGGACGCTGCTGGCCAGATTGATGGCGCCGATAATCGAGACACCGTGTTCTTTCACCGTTTCTCCGGTGCGGGTGAGTTCGCAGTTGCCGCCGCGCTCGGAGGCCA
>PLKR01000165.1:0-2490 GCA_003140655.1 Acidobacteriaceae bacterium
GAGGGATAGCCAGCGATTTAGTGGAGAGGAAAGCAGGGCGGCCTTACGGCCGCCCTGAAGCTTTTCTTGGAGCAATCCCCTCCGTCGTCATCTCACGATCACACCGGCGTAGCCTACGACCGTATCGAGGTCGCCCGAGATGTCGCCCGAGGTTGCGTATTTCACGAGCTCGGCCGAAGTTGCACTCAGCTTCTTGGCTGCGGTCAGCATAACGACGGCCGGACCGAAGCCGCACATGCTGATGTGCTGTTGGGTGACAACGTCATACAGGGCGCGGGCGTCGAGGCGAAGAATTGGTTCGATCGCGCTGTGGTCTTTCACACGCGTGATGGCGTCAGACTCGTAATGGTTCATGTCGCTGGAGGCGACGATCAGGACCTGATTGTGCTGCGCCGCAATCACGTCCGCAATCGCGCTCCCGAGTTGCTCGAGGTCTTCAAAATGCCCGGTGCCCAGTGCGATGGGAACGAACCTGAGCTGGGGCTGGCGCGTTTGCAGAAAGGGCAACTCCACTTCAGCGGCGTGCTCACTGCGGTGCGCGGCTGAATCTTCGTGCAGGAGCGGACACCGCTGCTTGAGGGCGGCGGCGAACGCGCCGTCGATGGGGACGTCGCCCAGGGGCGTTTCCCAAGCGCCTTCACTGGCGATCGCCAAAGCGCGGCCCACGCCGGTGTGGTTGGGGCACATCACGAGGCAAAGCTGCGGGATCTCTAACCCTGCAAAGACGGCGCCCGCCACGTGGCCGGAGTACATGTAGCCCGCGTGGGGAACGATGCAGCCCAGAGCGCGAACTGGCTTTTGATCGGGAGTCTGGGAGAGATAGGTGCGAACTTCTTCGCGCAGAGACTTTCCATCGCGGGGATAGAATCGCCCGGCGACCGCGGGATGGCGAATAAGGGTCGCGGTCATAGATGCTCCTGCCGTGGAAACAATGCTACGAGCCGCCGAGGGAGTTTCGCAAGGCGCGCAACAGTGCGGCGCTTTCTTCCAGAGTCAAGGCTTCAGCGCGGGTGGCGGGTTTCACTCCGGCCTGGGCCAGGGCGGCGCGCAGATGAGGTTCNNCGCGGCGCCAAAGTGAGGCGCAGCGCGGTGGAATGTACCTTGGGCGGCGGCGCAAACGCGCCGGGCGGCAGGGTGAAGAGTTTCTCCACGCGGGCATAGAGCTGCGTGGTGGCGGAGAGCAGGCCGTAATCGCGGCTGCCGGGTTCGGCGGCAATGCGATCAGCCACTTCGCGTTGCACCAGGATGACGATGGTCTCAAAATATTTTGAGTAGTCGAACAGACGCAGAAGAATGTCGGAAGTGATGTAGTAAGGAAGATTCCCGATGACCTTGACGGGCTCGGGCCGGAATTCGATGCCGGGGCGGCGCAGGCCGGGCTTGGGGCCGAACAGGGAGTCGAAATCGATGGAGAGAATATCAGCCTCGATGACCTCGACATTGGAAAACATGCCGAACCGGAGGCGAAGCTGTGCGGCCAGCACACGGTCGAGCTCCACGGCGATCAGGCGGCGCACGCGCTTGGCCAGCAGGGAAGTGAGAATGCCGCGTCCGGGGCCGATTTCGAGCACGTTGTTTTGCGAAACGTCGCCAAGCGCGTCGACGATCTGCAAGGCAAAACTGTCGCTGGTGAGAAAATGCTGTCCCAACTTGGGTTTATGTTGAGGACGGCGAGTGGACACGACCTTCGGCACGTTGACCCTCTTTTCCTCGGGCATATAGACTGGCTATTCGGCCCGTGTGTGTTGCGCGCGGGAGGTTGGGGCCCGCAACAGATATCCATCATAACGTGCGCCCGCGAAAAGCGGGTCTTACCCGGGAGGGCTTCATGCATATTGCATTCGCAGCATCGGAAGGTGTTCCGTTTTCGAAAACCGGGGGATTGGCGGACGTGGTGGGCGCATTGCCGCGCGCTCTGGCGGCACTGGGGCATCAGGTTAGCGTGTACTTGCCTCGTTACCGGCAGACCAGGCTGGCTGATCCGGCAACTGTGGTGCGCAGCATCACTATTCCTTTCGACGACAAGTACCGCTTTGCCTCTGTAGTGACGGGTGGAAACCAGTCCGGGGTGCGCTTTTACTTTATCGAGTGTCCGGAGTACTTCGATCGCGACGCGCTTTACGGCACGCCCGCGGGGGATTATCCCGATAACGCGGAGCGCTTCGCGTTATTTTCGCGCGCCGTGCTGGAAGCGACAAAGATTTTGGGTGTGCCGAACGTTTTCCATTGTCACGACTGGCAGTCGGCGCTGGTGCCGGTTTTGCTGCGCACCGTGTATGCCGAAGACCCGGCGTTCCGCGACGCGGGCACGGTGTTTACCATCCACAACATGGGCTATCAGGGGCTTTTCCCGCCGGAAACTCTGCCGCTGCTCACGCTGCCCTGGGACCTGTTCACCATGTCGAAGATGGAATTCTTTGGGCAGGTGAACTTTCTGAAAGGCGCGCTTACCTATTCCGACTACGTCACGACCGTGAGCCGGAAATACAG
>PLKR01000165.1:2629-5043 GCA_003140655.1 Acidobacteriaceae bacterium
TTTGACCTGATCGCGCAGATCATGGACCGGCTGGCGCGCGAAGAGATGATCGTGGTGGCCCTGGGCGCTGGCGACAAGCAGTATGAAGAAATGTTTCTCCGCCTCAACAAGCAGTTCCCCAACAGGATTGCGGTGAAGGTGGCTTACGACAACGCTATCGCACACAAGATTGAGGCCGGGTCTGACATGTTCCTGATGCCCTCGAAGTACGAGCCCTGCGGGCTGAACCAGATCTACAGCCTGAAGTACGGTACGGTGCCGATTGTTCGCGCTACTGGCGGCCTAGACGATACGATCGAACCCTGGGACGCGCGCTCCGGCAAAGGCACGGGCTTCAAGTTCACGGAATACAACGGCGAGTCTCTGCTGCTTACCATCAAACATGCGCTGCAGGCTTTTCGCGATCAGACTTCCTGGCAGGTACTTATGCGCAACGGCATGAACAAGGATTTTTCCTGGAACGCTTCCGCACGCGAGTACGGCAAGATTTACGAGCGAGTGAAGCAGGCGCGGAGTGCGGCGCCAGCGCTGGAGAAGGTGCTGGTCGGCTCGAATGCCTGACACCGACTGCACCGTCAGCTTATTTCTGCCAGTATGTGAGGGTACGCAAATCGGTTTCGCTAAGCGCGCGTTCGCCCAGTTCTGGCGTCCATACCCACACTTCGCGATAGGTCCAGTTGCCGACGGAATCCATTTCGTACTTGTAATACGCAGCGAAGCGCAATTGTCCGTCTGAGTCCCGCCATTCGGCGCTTCTTAGATTATGCTTCTCAGAGTCGACATACTCGTAATGGACGTGGGAAACCTCGCACTTGCCGTTCTGGCAAGCATAATTGTCGACGTCGTTATCGTTTACGTGTTCGCTAAAGTTGTCCCAGCCCTGCCGTGGCGAATCCGAGAGCTCCCAAAAGGAAATCAGGTCTCCTCGGGACACAGTCCACGTAAGCTCCACCTTGCCAAATTCATCGAAGGTCGTGAGGTGCTCTACTTGCGTTTCGGGATCAAACGTCTGCTCCCAGTCCAGTTGGCCATTCTTTCCCCGAGCCCATCGCTCTGTAATCGTGCCATCTTTCTCCGCGCCGATGTGAAGGTGGGCCTGCTGATTTCCGGCCGCGTCAAACGTAATCAGGTCGCTGAAATGACCGTACTGATCGTAGCCAAACGTTTGCCGAACGTCTGCCTTGCCACGCACGTAGTTCGTTTGCTCGGTTCTGCCGAACGGGCCCATCACGTCATGACTTTCAAGTTGTCCCGTAACTGCGTCGGTAAACAGCCGATCCATGACGTGCCCGTTGGCGTCGCGAACCAGCCCGATCGTCTCTCCGCGAAAAATACCATCGACCGTTTGACCTGATTTCGTCCTGCTGCCGTCGTAGTCGTATTCGCACTCCCGGCACCAGACTGGCGTTACCAGAGACGGTCCGCCGGGCTGTCGCCACTGGATGCCTGAAACAGCGATGCTTGTCGACACTGATTTTACAGGGCCGGCCAGCTCGTCGTGTTGCGCATCCGTCGGGTTTTGTGCCTGAGTAGAGGCGGCAGATGCACGAACCACAAGGAATAGGACGAAAACGTACCAAAGAGACCGCATACAGGCTAGTCCGCTCCAAGAAAATAATTATAGATCACCGAGTACGATCCTCGGCTTTTTCCTCCGACTGCTAGAATTCGCTTAGCATGGCAGCCGCTCCGCACATTCCCGTTCTCGCCCGAACCATCTTCCACGTCGACATGGACGCGTTCTTCGTCTCGGTGGAGGAGTTGTACGATCCCTCGCTGAAGGGCAAGGCTGTCGTCGTCGGAGGGCAGCGCCACGAGCGCGGGGTAGTTTCGGCGGCATCCTACGAGGCGCGAAGGTTTGGAGTGCATTCGGCCATGCCGCTGCGAACCGCAGCGAAGCTTTGTCCGCACGCTGTCTTCGTCGATGGCCACCCGGAGCGTTACCGCGAGTGCTCGGAAAAAGTCTACAAGGTGCTGCAATCGTTTTCGCCGCAGGTGGAGATGGCTTCCATCGACGAGGCCTATCTGGATATGACGGGGACGGCACGCTTGCACGGTCCGCCGCTGAAAGCCGCGCACAAGTTGCATCAGCGGATGAAAGAAGAAACGCGATTGAATTGCTCAATCGGCATTGGGTCATCGCGACTGATTGCGAAGGTTTCGTCGGCGCAAGCCAAGCCCAACGGCGTGCTGTGGATTGTCGCGGGAGAAGAATCCAAGTTCCTCGCGCCTCTCGATGTGCGAGCAATCCCCGGCGTCGGCAAGGTGATGGAGAGCCATCTTCACGAACTGGGCATCAAGAAGGTGGGAGACCTGGCGCGGCTGGAAGAATCTGAACTGGAAGAACGCTTCGGCAAATGGGGACTGGCCCTGGCGGGCAAAGCGCGCGGGCAAGATGCCGGGGGATGGTTCGA
>PLKR01000160.1 GCA_003140655.1 Acidobacteriaceae bacterium
GCAAGACGGCATGAATCGGCAGAATTTCAATAGCGGCGCCCTCGAACGCGAACTTGATGCCGCGCTGGCGAAGTTCGCAACGGCCGAGCCGAGACCCGGACTGGAAGAACGCATTCTGGCGAATCTGCGAATCGAACACAAGCGTGCAGCCAAGCGCTCGTGGTGGCGATGGCCGGCGGTAGCGGCGCTGGCAGTGGTGATCATTGTGTCCCTATCGGTGGCATGGAGATCGGGGAAGCCAGCGCAGAACATCGGCGGGCAACAACCATCGGCTACGGTGCAGACCAATCAAGATGCCAAGACGCTGGTTGCGAACAACGGCGGAAGCGGCTCGATTCGTCCCCTCGAGGCGGGACCTGGAAGCCGGGTTAAGTCACGTGCGCTCAGCGACCCGGCAACGATTGTTGTTCCTGCGCCGAAGCTCGAGCAGTTTCCTTCACCGCAGCCGCTGAGCGAGCAGGAGACAATCCTGACGCGCTACGTCGCAAACTATCCGGAGCATGCCGCGCTGATCGCACAGGCCAGAAGCGATGAGCTGCGGCGGGACAGCGCCGAAGAAATGGCCGTAGCTGCCTCCGCCGACGGTCAGAATTCACAGTGACAAAACAAATAGAAGTACCGGCACGAACTAAGGAGAATAACCAATGTTCAAACAAATGGTCGTAGCCACAGTGCTGCTTCTCACCCTTACGGCTGGAGGATTCAACAAAGCGTCGGCACAGGATTCGAGTAAACCGAAGGCCGCTCCTGAGACGGAGAAGGCCGTAAACGCTTATCGTCTCGACTTCTCCGTCAACGAGTTCGAAGACGGCAAGAAGATCAATACGCGGCAGTACTCAATGAACTTGAATGCCGAGGATGCCAACGAGATCAAGATTGGAACGCGCGTTCCAGTCGAGTCCAAGCAGGGAGAGTTTACCTACCTGGATGTGGGAACCAGTATCTGGTGCAGGATCGGAGAGCGAGCCAATGGTCTACCCATCTCGGTGCGGGCTGAAATCAGCAACTTTGCCATGCCCGAGCAGCAGGAACACACTGGGGCGCGGCCGGTGCTGCGCCAACTGGAGATCCATGCCAGCACCGTAGCGCAACTGGGAAAACCGACGGTGGTGGGCAGCGTGGACGATCCCAACTCCAAGCGCCAGTTTCAGCTGGAGGTAACGGTAACGAAGTTGAAATAACTCGTGTGGGGCGGGCACTCCTGCCCGCCCTCTACGTCAAGCATGCTTGCATTTTGCGCGAGTCGCCCGCGCACGTCATCCCGCAGCCTCCGAAATCTCGGCCCGGTTCACTCCCCAGATTTTTTCTTCTCCTCTTTCATCTCATCCTTCATCATTTTCCGCAGCGCCCCATTGATCCGCGTTTGGTAGCCGCGCCCTGATTTCTTAAACCACGCAATTACATCGGCATCCAGACGCAGCGTGACCGGTTTCTTGATCGGCCGGTATAACACCCCCACATCCCGAAGCAAAATGTAGCGCCGCTTTGGCTCCTCCGCTACCGCCTGCAAGCTGATCGTCTTGGGGGTCTTCTTGGCTTTTTGGGTCTTTTGGGGTCTCACCTTCCGGCCCGTCCTAACCGCCTTGGATGGTTTCATTTACGAGCATTATACATACATCTCGATCCTTACGCCATTGCACGCACAAAATGTTCCAGTTGGAACATTCAGCACATATGTTCCGGTTGGAACACTTCTCGATTTCGACGAGCCCAACCCAGCAAACGGCGCCGCCCCGGTTCATGACCCCGGTTTGTCGATTGTGACCCCGTTCGATGGGGTAGGGTGCAACGATCCGCCTGGCGGCGCCCCAACTTACTCATCGGCAAGCCTTGCCGCCTCTTTAAATATCTTCACAAACATTTCGCGCGTAAGCTTTCCGGTCTGCGTGTTCTGGTTCGAAGGATGGTAAGAGGCCAGCAACACCTTACCATCGGGTAACCGGTAACTGGCGCCATGTTTGAAAGGAAAATGCTTGAAGAGGTAGCCCTGCTTGCCGGAGAGCAGGCCGCGCCGTTTCACATAGTTCAGATAGGCATCAAAGCCAATCTTGCCGAGCGCGACCACGACCTTTACTCTTTCTAACCCTGCAAGCTCGCGGTCAAGAAAGTGGGAGCACTCGGCGAGCTCCTGCGGCGTGGGCTTATTGGCGGGAGGGGCGCAGCGAACCGCGGCTGTGATGTACAGATCTTTCAGCGTGAGCCCATCGTTGCGATCGGTGGCGTTGGGCTGGCTGGCGAATCCGGTTTCATGCAGCACCGGGAACATGAACTTGCCGGAGGCATCGCCGGTGAAGGGGCGTCCGGTGCGGTTGGAACCGTGCGCGCCGGGAGCCAGTCCCATGATCAGAACGCGCGCCTCGGGATCGCCGAAGCCGGGCACAGGCTTGCCCCAATACTCACACTCGCGGTAGGCGCGGCGTTTCTCGCGGGCCACCTGCTCGCGATAGACGACGAGGCGCGGGCAGCGGGTGCAGGCTACGACTTCGCGGTTGAGAACGGTTAGCCAGTAGGGGTTGTTGGCATTCAATGTATTTACTATTAGTTATTGTTCATTGAGAGGCTTCAGGGGTCTGAGGCCGTTGGCTCGAGGTAGTTGCGGACGAGACACCTGCCTGGGTTTGCTTGTTAGGCGGCATTTCGGTTCCGGCCGGGTAGATGAGAATCCGCACCGTACCCCAGGCGGCATCCGAACTCGCGTCCGTCTGTTTGCCGGCTCCCAAAGTCTTAAGTTGACTGTCATCGAATCCGAAGTTCTCCACCAGGTACTCGCGCACAACCATGGCGCGGGCTTCGGTTAGCACCAAATCCTTCTGAGTATCGCCCTCCATGCCGGAGGATGCAACGACCACGGCAAACCCGAACTGGTTATCGCGCAGGAACTCGCCACCAGCGTTGAGAGATTTTTGGTTTTTCAGNNTTGGCAGAATCCTGCTTATCGAAGAGCTGCTTCGCCGGATATGTGAACTCCTTTGCCGGTACGCTTTGTGGCAATCGTTCAATCTCATCCTTGGCGAGCTCAGCGGAATCTTCATAGCCGCGGCTTTTGAAATACCCGCGCACGAAGAAGCTGTGCTTTAGGGCTTCCATATTCTCCTCGAAGTTGGTAACCCCCGCTTGCGCGTGGACCATGGTGTCGCGCATGGCGCTCGACGTCTGTTCGAGGTTGCTATAAAGCTGCTTGTCATTCACCAGCGCTCCCGCCGTTCCCTGCCCGCCGTTGATCTTGGCGCTGATTGAATCCAGATTCGCCGTGGCGCGCGTGGCGTTCTGAATGGCTTGCTGGCTGCTATCCAGAATGCCGCTCATCTTATTGAGCAGGTCCGACATTTCGAGTGGAGGCTGGCTGGCGATTGTGTCGCCATCCCACACGCCGGCTGCTCCGGGGGATCCAAACGATATCGCCAGATATTGGTTGCCCAACAAACCCTCGGTTTCGATGGAGGCCACGGAGTCCTGTTTGATGATCTGGCGGGTCGATTTGTCCAGATCCATGACTATCGTGACCTTGTCGCCGGGTTTGTGGGGCAACATGATGGCGTGCACAGTTCCCACGTGAACCCCGCCCACCCGCACATCTCCTCCCGCATCCAGACCTACGACGTTGTCGAANNAACGATGAAAGCTCCTAACCGCGCCGCTCTCGACATGATGTTCTCCTAGGAATGCTTTAGAAATTCCCGAACAAACTCGATGTCACTTTCTTGAAGTTCTTCAAAGGTGCCTTGAATCACAATGTCGCCCTCATTGAGCAGGGCCAGACGATCGGCCACCGTCTTCGCGCTGTGCAGGTCGTGGGTGACGACGATTGACGCCGTGTGATGTTCCTGTTGGAGCTTGAGAATTAAGTCGTCGATCTCTCCGGAACTGATAGGGTCGAGACCGGCAGTGGGCTCGTCGAGCAGCAGAATATCCGGCTCCAAAGCCAGCGCACGTGCCAGGCCTACCCGTTTTTGCATGCCGCCGGAGATGTCGGAAGGCATTTTGGCAAGAGCGCTCTCCATTCCCACTTCCGCCAGGAGTTCTTCGACCCGGTCGCCCCGCTCAGATTTCGACATCTCTTTCTTATGGTGCAGCAGCGGAAAAGCTACGTTCTGTTCGACGGTCAGGGAGTCGTAAAGCGCGGCATGCTGAAACAGAAAGCCCATCTTCTTCCTGATTTCGCCCATCTGGTCGAGAGCCAGGTCAGCGATGTCCTGACCATGAATGCGAACCGATCCGGAGTCAGGCTTTTCAAGGCCAATGATGAGCCGCAGCAAGACGCTCTTACCGGTACCGCTGCGCCCCAGCACCGCCAGAGTCTCGCCGCGGCCCACGGCCAGGCTGATGCCGTTCAAAACGTTTTGACTTCCGAAGGATTTATGTAAGTCCACGACGGCGACAACTGGCGCACTGCCGTCCTTCTCGGCTTCTCCTTGCTTCATCGCAGTTTGATCGATTGTGTCCATACTGTTACGCGAGGTGTTTAAATCGCTGTTGAATCAATGGTCATGGGAAGAATATGAGAATGATTTTGACCAGCACGACATCGGCCAGGATCACAAACAGCGATGACAACACTACGGAACTCGTGGCCGCACGGCCCACGCCCGCGGCGCCTCCCTGCGTCCGCATTCCCTGGAAACACGCGATCAACCCAATGATCAGGCCAAACACCATGGTCTTAAACGTGGGGGGCAGGAAATCGTTGAAATCGGCGCCCTTGAAACCGCTGTTGATGAACTGGTGGAACGAGAGCGGCTCAACCAAGGCCTGTGCAACCCAGCCCATTATCAAGCCGGCAAAGTCGGCCGCGAGCGTTAGCAAAGGCAACACCAAGATGCAAGCCAGGATGCGGGTCGCCGCCAGCAGACGATAAGGGTTTACCGCGGATGCCTCAATGGCATCGATCTGCTCGGTCACCTTCATCGACGCCAACTCGGCGCCAATGCCCGCACCCGCTCGACCGCTCACCACCAGACCGGTGATGATCGGGCCGGTCTCGTGAATAATGGAGAACACGATAGCGGCGGGAAGCAGCGACTTAGCGCCAAATCGTGTCAGGCTGAAACGGGCTTCCATGGAGAGAACAACACCGGTGGCGGCACCGGCCAAAGCGACGAGCGGCAGGGACTTTGAGCCGATCTCGTCGAGTTGTCGAAACAATTCGCGGAATTCAAACGGCGGCGTCACCGCAGCCCGCACCACTTGCCAGAAAAATATTCCGAGATCGCCAAACCATTCCAGAAACTGGTTGATCAAGCCGGTAGTCGAAACAATGGAAGACGCCGGCAGGGTCGGCGGCCCGGGTCGGAGAGCAGACATATCCGCGGCCGCACTGGCTCTACTGTCAGTCATGGGTTTGCTCCGGGGCCTGGGGTCCCGTGCGCGCTATTGAGATGCATTCGAGAGAGCAATGAGTGAGGCCCGCTGTAAAAAAATTCCAGGGCGATGTTCCCGCCCACGTATCCCAGCATGGTGTAGTTGCCCATGCGAAGTGCGTCCTTGCCGTCGTAGCGGCCGGGATACCACGCGTAGATGGCAGTCATCGTGCCGGCATAGGGAGCGATCAGCGCCGGGAACGAAAAGACGCGGCGGCCATCGTTGCCCTGGCGTGCTGAAAGGGTCGAGATGACGGCATGGCGCAGCCGTGGCAGCACGCCTTTGCACTCACAGCGGTAGTACAACGTGTCTTGCCTGAAGGCCTGTGCCAGCCCATAGCGCGTGGTAGTGCTGACCGCCGCGATGCCGAAGTCGGACCCAAATCGCCTGCCATAACCAGCGGCGCCTTGCTTCCACTCCGGTGGGGTATCGTATGCCTGGTTAATGCCGGCCGCGAACCCGGCACCCACGAGGGGATAGGGGCCAAACGCGTCGAAAACGTAGTTGTGAAGTTTGGTCGTCTGCGTCGGACGCGTGTACGTGAGATCTGGTGTCGCCGGGGTCGGGGTCGTGCTTGCGACGACGCCTGAGGAATCACTTGAATCGGCAAGCGCTTGCGCCTTTGCCAGCACCGGCATAACGGCTAAGACCGCGATTACCAGGAGCATACTGCGACGCATCTTCATACTGAAATTCTCCCTGGTCAATCGGCGTCCCCAGCAACGGTTAGTATTTTTCACACGGTAAGCGGACAGGTTCCGTGGTCGCACTGGCACGCAATCTCCACATCCTTGGATCCCGCTTCCTTGCAGGCTTGACCGCAGTATTTGTCGCCCGCTTGCACCATGCACCGGCATGGTAGATGCGCACATTTAACCTGCTCATTCGTTGTCATCATGGTTCTCCTTTTCCAAAGTTTTTCTCTTCCAACCTTCGTCTTATGTGCGGGAGGCTATTCCCGCCGCTCCACAGATCTTTGCCCGGTCTTTAGGTTCCGATCTATCTTCAGGTTCCGATCTATCTTTAGGTTAGAACCTATCTTCGCCTTATCATCCAGCCAAGTAATGTCCCAGCAGTGAGGCCCACTGCAAACGTCGTCGCGACGGTTAGCAACGGGTGTCGCTGGAGACGCTGAGTCGTGTCATTCAAGAATTCTTCGGCAGCATCACCGCCCTGCTTCGCGGCACGCTTCACTACCCCCACGCCATCCTCGATCGCATCGGCAACCGCACTGGTTACGCGCGAAGCCTGGCGAGCTGATTCGGCGATTTGTCCAGCCGTTCTTTCCACTACGGTTTGTGACATGGTTCACTCCTGTGCCTTTTGCAGGCCGCTGTTGATACGTTCTCTATTCGCTGACAGCCTTCTCAGCGCGACCGATCCATTTTTGAACCGTGCCGGCTTTTTTTTCCGCGTTCCCCGAGACTTCCAAATCGGGGTCGTTCGTCACCTTTCCGACCTCCTCTTTGATCTTCCCTTTCACTTCGTGGAGCTTACCCTCGGTCCGATCTTGCGTACTTGGTTTCATGTTCTCTCCTATGTATCCTTACTTCGACAAACTTCGATTCTTTCTTGACTCCGTCGCCAGAGCATGGTGGCGGGCGCCGTCACGCCACTTGTTTTCTCTCAACGGCCGCCGGCACCTGCACCAATTCTTCAAATAAAGAGCGGTAGTGAATCATCGCCGTTCTCAGGTCTTCTGTGGTGGCCTGGTCTTTCCCAACCCGCAGTGCAATTTCATGGGCGGACCGGTAGTTCTCCACCACGCGGGGATGGTCGACAGAAATATCGGCGGTACGTTGATCGAAATCGGACACCGGGTAGCCNNGGAGAATCGACGAATCGAGATTGCACCGACTCCCACTGTCTCGAAAATTTTTCACTTTCCACACGATCAAGATCGCGAAGATTGAGCTTCTCGACCCGTTCCTTGCGATCCGCCAGTTTCGCCTCCGCTTTTCTCTCTGACCCATGCGTCAGCACAGCGCGGTCATACTCGGGGCCGAACTTTTGTCGCAGACCTGCAGTCTTACTTCTGCGGTTTCGCATGTACAGCCAGGCAAGCAATGCGATGATCACAATCACCGCGGCGGCAAGCACAATCAGCTTAGGGTCCAACCCACTCAGGTTCATTGAAACCTCCGAAACGTCAGGAATGTCCACTACAACAACATTTGTTCACGAAGGTCCTGGCAATGTTGGAACCTTGTGTATAGCCAGTATCAGACTTTGGGCCTTCGGAAAACTGATCAGAATTGACCGTCTTGCCAGATTAGTTCTTGCGAAATTAGTTCTACGGGTGCCGGGAAAGGCGCACTAATTGAGCGATTTTGCACAGCGCCGTCGGGGCAAATGGGCGAGTTTAGTCTCTCCGAGAGTTAAAGGGGGACGTCATGTCATTCGGATCTTTACGCGATTGGGTTCGCCATCCTGATCGGGGGACGGGTTACGGCGCGCATATGCCGACGCATTGGATTGCAGTTGTGCTTTTGGGCATCGGAATTCTGTCGCGCGTGAAGACGACCCGTCAGAAAGATTCTTCCGAGCAGAGCGTGGGTGCCAACGCCTTTAGCTGGCCGAGCGAGGCCAGTCCCGCTCGCCAGCGTGCCGAGGCTTTCTTGTCCCGATCGGCGCCGAAATCGAGGATCAAAACTGCACGCCGCGCATGGTTCAAATACCGGATGGTTCAAATACGCCCGAGAATCAGCAGAATGACAACGATGAAAAGAACCAGCCCTAAGCCGCCGGTCGGAGCATAACCCCACTCCCGGCTATGCGACCAGCGTGGCAGCGCACCAACCAGTGCTAAAACCAGGATCACGATCAATATGGTTCCAAGCATGTTTGCTCCTTTTTCCCTGCGAGTCAGCTTTGGTTATAGGCGTTTTGCAGGTCTGTTAATGGTCAAAACTGCTCAGTGGGAAGAAATGGTCGAAACAGCGGATCAATTCTCTCGTGGAAGATCCGGCAGGTGAAGGCGGTGGATCGCATCTCCACAACTCGGACATCACTTCGAATCGCTGCTTCCAGCCGGAAAAAAATGGCGCGGGACCAAGAGTTGGACCCGCACCGATACAAGAGTTAATCGACTTTCTTACACCTCGAACAGACTGACGAACACGTGGCAGCCAATTTTGCTACTTCCGAGGGCGCTCTTCCTCCTTGGGCGCTTCTTTCGCAGGACGAGGTGCACTTTGCGCATGCGCTGCAGTCTCGGCACGCGGCGCACTCTGCGCACGGGGCGCGGCTTCAGCGCGAGGCGCAGCCGGTTGCCTAGGAGCAGGCTCCGCATGAGCTGTGGTGGCCGGATGAGCAGCAGGCTCCGCATGAGCCGCAGTTGGCTTATTAGAGTCAGCGGGCACATGAGCAACCTTAGGCTTTGCTGCCTTGTTCTCATTCGAGCGGGTTGCGGCTGCTTTATTCTCGGCGG
>PLKR01000473.1:0-3702 GCA_003140655.1 Acidobacteriaceae bacterium
GCGAAATACGACAGCATGCCGCGCAATGCGGTGAACGCGGGGTGCATCGACTTTATCTTGTCGCCCAGGGACATCTCCCGGGAGCTGGGCGGAATCAGCCAGCATCCCTACGTGGCCCGAGTCGTGTCGCCGGCGACGGAAGGATTTGAGGGAATGGTGGGCAGCGACCTGAACGCGCTGTTCGGGCTGCTGCGGGAATCGACGGGAGTGGATTTCACCAACTACAAGCACACCACGCTGCACCGGCGCATCCGGCGGCGCATGGCCGTTCACAAGGTCGAAAAGCTGAAGGACTACCTGCGTTTCATCGGGAGGAAGCCGGAAGAACTGGACGAGCTTTACCGCGACCTGCTGATCCACGTCACCGGGTTTTTCCGGGAGCCGGAAGCGTTTGTGGCGTTGCGCAAGCATGTTTATCCCAAACTGTTTGAGGGCCGCAAGCCGGATAATCCCATCCGGGTTTGGGTGGCCGGCTGCTCTACCGGCGAGGAGGCGTACTCGATCGCAATCACGCTTCTGGAATATATGTGGGTGCACAGCCGGAACATTTCGCAGGCTGCCACCGCCATCCAGATCTTCGCCACTGATATCAGCGACACCGCGCTCGAACGAGCCCGCACCGGCCTGTACACCGAGGCGGCCGTGGCGGAGATTTCGGCGGAGCGTTTGAAGAGATTCTTCGTCCGGCTAGATGGAGGATTTCAGATCAACAAGTCCATCCGGGATATGTGCATCTTCGCCAAGCAAAACCTGGTGAAGGATCCGCCTTTCTCAAACCTGGATCTGGTGAGCTGCCGCAACTTGCTGATCTATCTGGGGCCAGTTTTGCAGCGGCGGGTTATCCCCTCTTTGCACTACGCGCTGAAACCCGCTGGCTACCTGATGCTGGGAGCGTCGGAAAACCTGGGAGGATTTACCGACCACTTCGGACTGGTCGACAAGAAGGACAAGATCTACCAGAAGCGGAAGACCACGGCCCGGCTGACTACATACTTCGCGAACTCGGATTACTTGCCGATCGGAGCGGGAGACGCGAAGCTCACCCGCGAGTTACCCGCTTCTTTTACCGTGGAACGGGAAGTGGAACATCTGCTGGTGAACCGGTTTGTTCCAGCCAGCATTGTGGTGAACGATCAAATGGAGATTGTGCAGTTCCACGGCAAGACCGGAGCCTACCTGGAACCGCCCGCCGGCCAACCCAGCTTCAGCTTGGCAAAAATGGCGCGTGAAGGTCTGCTGGTCGACTTGCGTGCGGCCCTGGACATGGCAAAAAAAAGCAATGCAACCGTGCGGAAGGAAGGAGTGCAGATTCAATCGGAAGCAGGGACGCGGGAGATAAGCCTTGAGGTGGTGCCTTTGCGCGGACCCACAGCGCAGGAGCGTTTTTACGTGGTGGTGTTTCAGGATGTGGTTCGCAAGCCGNNCAACGGCGCAGGACAGCGAGCTGCTGAAACGCGAGTCGAATCAGTTGCGAGAGCAGTTGCGGTCGCTGATCGAAGAGCATGAGACTACCTCGGAAGAGTTCAAGTCGGCGCATGAAGAGGTCTTGTCGGCCAACGAAGAATTGCAGAGCACCAACGAAGAATTGGAGACGGCCAAAGAAGAGCTGCAATCCACGAATGAGGAACTCACTACCTTGAACGAAGAAATGCAGAACCGCAACGCGGAGTTGGGCTCGG
Organism: Acidobacteriaceae bacterium; assembly: GCA_003140655.1. GTDB lineage: Bacteria > Acidobacteriota > Terriglobia > Terriglobales > Acidobacteriaceae > Sulfotelmatobacter. The sequence continues at coordinate 1,680 of PLKR01000473.1, forward strand.
CCAACAACGATCTGCTTAACCTGCTGGGCCACGTCGATATTCCCGTGGTCATGGTGAGCAACGATCTGCGCATTCGCCGCTTCACTCCGCCCGCTCAAAAACTGCTGAACCTGTTGCCCGGAGATATTGGGCGGCGACTCGGCGAAATCCGGCCAAACCTTGAGGTGGAGGATTTGGAATCCCTGGCCCGCGAAGCCATCCACCGCGCAACTCCGCAGGAGCGGCAGGTGCGCACCAACCAAGGCGGATGGCAGGTGCTGCACGTGCGGCCCTACAAGACCTGGGACAACCGGATCGAAGGGGCAGTGATCAGCTTGCAGGACGTCGACGCTCTCAAACGCACTCTGGACCAGACCCGCGAGTATGCGGATACGATTGTCGAGAGTGCCAGAGAGCCGTTCCTTGTGTTGGACACCAAACTACTGGTCACGGCCGCGAATCCGGCGTTCTATCGGGCTTTCGGGGTGAGCCCGGAAGAAACGGAAGGACGTCTGATTTATGCGCTGGGCAACGGGCAGTGGAATATCCCAAGGCTGCGCGAATTGCTGGAGGAAATTGTTCCGCGGAATTCCCGGGTGGACGATTTCGAAATGAGCCACGATTTCCCTCACCTCGGACCACGAGATATGCTGCTCAACGCCCGCCGGGTGGAACTGCAGCCAGGGCATCCCTTTATCCTGCTGGCCATCGAAGATGTGACGGAGAAGAGCCGGGAGGGCGCGGCGTAGGCAACGACCTAATCGCGACTTCGCCCAGGGTCGGGTTTTCGCTCGGATACAAATACTGTTTGGAAGGAGCTGGAAGAAAGTCCGCTGGTGCCAAGCGGTCCGCTCAGGATAGAATGCAGAATTCATTGGGAAGACAGATGAAGCGGATTTTCCATCCATTTCGAAGCTCTTCGCGGCAGCTTGGGCCGCTGGAGCAGCGCATGCTCGACGGGTTGTGGGCGAGGGGCAGCGCGACCGTCCGCGAGTTGGTCGAACGNNTCTGACGCGATCGGAGGACGGCAGGGCGTTCCGCTACGCTCCGCGATTCAGCCGCGAGGAGTTGCATCGCCAGGCGGCAGGCCACGCCTTTCGCCAACTGCTGGATGCGAGTCCGGCTTCGTCGTTGCCGCTTTCGTTCCTGGTGGAAATCCTGGGCGAACGAGACGAGCAATTGCTCGAAGATCTGCGGAGGCTGGTGGATCGCAAGCGCCGCGAACTGGGCCAACGGGAAGTGGGTCAACGCGAAGCCGGCCAGAAGGAGAAAGAATAATGTTTGCCGCGCGCGGGATCGCCGTTTCTTTCTCCATCTTCGTCCTGCTCTACAGCGCCCTGTCGTTGGTAGTTTGCAGCGTTTGGCGGAGGGTATGGACTAGCGGCCAGCAATATTCGGCGCGGCATCGCGCGGACATGCTTTTCACCTTGCGCATGATCCCATTCGTGGTGGCAACTGGAGTCACCCTCGCATTGGCCGTGCCTTCGTTCTTGCTGCTCGAACCTCGTGCCGTGGATGAACCCATGGGCGCTGTGGCCGTGGTGCTGGGCTTGAGCGGGATGGCGGTGGTGCTGGCGGGAATGTGGAAGGCGGCGTCGGCATTGCTGCGGGCTTCGCGAGCTGTTGCGCAGTGGTCGAGCGAGGCGCGAGTGGTCGATCTCAGCCCTGTAGATTCCAGGCACGCGGTCTCGGTGCTGCGGGTTTCAGAGGTTGCGCCTCCGCTCACCGCAGCCGGCATTCTGCGGCCCAGCGTGTGGTTGTCGCGGGCAGCGGAGTTTGTGCTGACCGAGCGGGAATTGCAGAGCGCGCTGCGGCATGAAGTGGTGCATGTACGCCGCCGGGACAATCTGAGAAAGCTGATTCTGCGCCTGGTAGCATTTCCCGGCATGGTGGAACTGGAGAGTGCGTGGCGCGAGGTAACGGAAATGGCCGCCGACGATGCCGCGGTCTCGAGCGCTTCCGAAGCTCTGGATCTGGCTGCGGCGGTGATCAAGTTGTCGCGCCTGGCGCCGCAGGAGCCGCCAGCGGAACTGACCACGGCTTT
>PLKR01000473.1:3718-21962 GCA_003140655.1 Acidobacteriaceae bacterium
CCGGGTACATGCCGCGACCGAGTGGCTGGTGCGGTAGGGGCGACTCGGGGGCCGAAGCCCACATTGAATCTGGACGGTCTGCGCGGCGAAGAAGTGCCGCTCTACCACGTTATTTCGGAACTCCTCTGCTTTGACTTAAGAGCGGCTAGAAAGTCANNCGGCGTTTGCCAGCGTGCAATTGGCAGCGTTTGCCCCCAGGCAAACATCGCTGACGATGGTTTGCCCGGACGAATTTGGCGTCATCTGTAGCGTCGGAACCGGGAGTTGGGCTACATTGACGGCGAAGTTCGCGCCGGGATTGTTACGGTTGAAGAGGTTGAAGAACTCGATGAACGGATCGACCTGCCAGCGCTCGTGGATTTTGAAGGGACGCGTGACGCGCAGGTCGGACTGGATGTAGGGCGTGCCGCGGAATTCGTCCAGGCTGGTGTAGGACGGCTGCGACGCGCCGCTGAACTGAACGTAAATGCGGTCGGTATTGTTTTGGTTCGTGATCGTGATGGGGCGGGCGCTCTCGAATTGGTTGATGGTGCTCAACTCGAAACCGCCGGGGAGGTGCACCGTGCCCGCCAGCACGAAGCGGTGGCGAACGTCTTCACCGGACGGGCCGTAGTCGCCCAGTCCGAAAGCATTCAGGAATCCGGGATTCGGCTGGTTAGGTTCTTGCGGGCAGACGCCATCCACGTAGTCAAACAGTTCGCCCAGCAGGCATCCCCAGGTCTGCGCCTTGGAGAGCGTGTAGTTCGCGACCAGATTGAAGCGATGCATGTTGGCTTGCAGATGCAACAGCAGCCCGTTGTAGCTGGAACGGTTGTCAGACGCGAACACATTGACATTCGGAACCACGTCCTGCTGATCGGTGGTGTCCGTCGTGGAAAAGAACGGAGTGAACAGGTTGGTGCCACCGCTGTAGGGGAAGCCGCGGTAGCCGTGATTGCCCTGCTCGTGTACGTAATCGGCGCTCGCCAGCCAATGCTCGTTGAAAGCGTGCTGCACCCCGCCCGTAGTATGAATGGCGTAGGGCGTTTTATAAGGCGAGCCGATCAGATTGCCGGTGACTGTGTTAGCGGGAGTTGCACCAGGCGCCAAAGGCCCGAGGCCACCCGCCAGGCAGCCCGAGCCGAGCAGCGAATAAGTGCCGAGGCCTCCTGCAAGGCTGCACGTTCCGGTCGTAAAGTTCGAGTTGTTGACATCCTGAAATGCAGTCGCCCATCCATTCTGCGCGAGATCGTCGTAGTAGAGGCCAAACCCGGCGCGAATTACGGTCTTCCCGCTGGCGCCGGGAGAGTAAGCGANNCGGCCCGAACCCGTGAATAGCCCCCAGGTCGTCTGATAACGCAAACCGTAGTTGACGGTGAGCTGGTGCGAGACGCGCCAGGAGTCCTCGGCGTAAAACGCGAGACGCTGAACATTCTGCGAAAAGCTGCCGTCACCGGCAGGAGTAAAGGTGCAACCGATGCCGGTGCTCGGATCCGGCATCGGATTGCACATCGCGCTAGGGGGTGTGTAATAAAAAGGCAACGCGGTCGTGATGCCGCCGCAATCTGGCCCGGGCGGATTGATGTAGCAATCGGGGTTGGAGGGATAGGTGGTGAACTGCTCCGCCGTCGACGCGAACGCGCCGCTCAGCACCGGTTCATGAATGAAGTCGACTCCGAACTTGAACGCATGGTCACGCATAACGTGGCTCAGGTCGTAGCGGAACTGGTATTTGTCCTGATTGCGCAGGTCGGGGAAAAGGGTGATGGGAGTGGCAAACTGATTGTCGCCGAATGTCTCAAAGCCGGAAACGGTCAGCGCCGTCACGCTGAACGGAAACTGTATGGCGAAGCCGAGATCCGAATTCCGNNTTGCTGAGCGCCACATTCCAGTAATTGTTGTGCGTGGTCAGGCCAGTCGATGGCAACGTGGCCTGCTGCACCAGGGCATTGTGGGTGAGGTAGCTGTCTTGCGATGTGCGCAGGAACCAGTTTGATTTCGACGATTGTGCCCAGTCCAGGCGCAGCGAACTGAGGTAGTCGCGAAAGGGAATCGGAACGGTGGCGGGAACCGTGATGGAAGGAGTGCCGGTAATCAATCCCTCTGACGCCAATTGCGCCAACGCGTCAAATTGCGCAGTGCTGGCCGGGCTGTAGGCGATGCTCGCATCTTCGTGGACGTTCTCGAATGAAGTAAAGAACCAGACTTTGTCTTTCGCGATGGGACCGCCGAAAGTTCCAACATAGTTCTGGCGCGAGAACGGCTGCTTCGGATTCGGAGCCGGATTCTCTATTGGAAAACGCGCGTTCAGCGCGGCCTGGCGGTCAAAGAACGCTCCGCTGCCGTGCCATTCGTTGCTGCCGCGCTTGGTGGTAATCACGACCGACCCGGCCGTGGTCCAACCCGTGTCGGCGTCTTCGTTCGAGGTGCGCACGGCAAATTCCTGAATGCCATCCGGGGAGAAGTTTTGCAGGAAGCCGCCGATCCAATCGTCGGAGTTCTCGGCGCCATCGACCGACAGCTCGTTGTTCAAGCCGGAGCTTCCACCGGTCGAGACTGCGGTGATGCGCGCCTTGGTGGGGTCGGAAGGCTCGACGGGCTCGGTTCCAGGCACGAGATAGGCAATATTGGCGAAACTTCGCGCCGGAAGGGGCAGAGTTTCCAGGTCCTGGCTGCCTACGATGCCTCCCCGTACCGCGCTCGATGTATCAATGGTTTCGGTTGTAATCGACGAAGAACTCCCCTGCACGTTGACGGTTGCCGAGGTCGTCGCAGGTTTCATCGTGACCGTAATGTCGCGGACCGTGGCGACGGAGATCGAGATATCCGCCTGCGCCGGGGCGAAGCCCGCGGCGTTGATGGTGACGCGGTAGTTGCCGGGCAGAAGGTCATCGAGACGAAACTCGCCCCGGTCTTCGCTGGCGGCTTCGCGTTGCACGGAGGATCCTGACAAATGAGCGACAATCTTGGCGGAAGCGATGCGGGCGCCGGTGGCATCCTGCACCGCGCCGCGCAGCGATCCCCGCGGGTTCTGGGCCTGGAGTGTTGCGGCAAGCACGATGGCGAACAGAAGCGCGGCGCCTTGGATAAGAGTTGTTTTCACGTGTCTGAGCAAGAAGACAGACTAGACTGCGGTGGTCGCTACTACCAGAGGTCGTAGAGGTGTTGAGTGTCGTAAATTCATCAACCACGAGGGACACAGTTTCACGACGCATGTGACCAAAGGCTTCTTAATCTGACCAGCGCTGCGGGGCGCGGTCCCAGCGGTGTTTTCTTAATTCGGTGAGCAGGCCGGAATCAAGCGAACCAGCGTCGCTGCCGGCGACGTTCTGGCGCACATGCTCGGGACTGCGCATACCTACGATCGTCGTGCTGACCGCGGGATGAGACAGGATAAAGCGCAACGACATTTCTGGAAGCGTCATGCCCGCGGGCAGGATTTTCTTGAGCTTGTCGACACGCCGAATCGTGTTCGCCAGATTCTCCGGACCAAAATAACCGGAGCGCCAATCGCTCTTCGGGAAGCGGGTTTCGAGCGTCATCTTGCCGCCCAGGCTGCCTTCGTCGAGAGGAACGCGCGCGATCACGCCCACGTTGAGTTCCTGGCAGAGGGGAAACAGTTTGTCCTCGGGCGCCTGATCGAAAATGTTATAGATCACCTGCACAACGTCGACTAATCCAGTGCGCAGGGCCTTAATGCCATTCTCCGGCTCCCAGCGATTCAGGCTGAGGCCGAAGTGGCGAATCCAGCCGCCGTCCTTCAACTTCTCCACCGTGGAGCGGAACTCTGGCTCGCCGGCCCAACTGTCATCCCAGACATGGAACTGCAGCAGGTCGATCGAGTCAACTCGAAGTTTCTTGCGGATTAAGTCGGCGTACTTAAAAACATGATCCGGAGAAAACACGTCGTGGTACTTGTATTTCGCACGCGCGGGCCATTGTCCGTTTGCCGGAGGAATTTTCGATGCCGCATACAAACGCTTTTTGGAGTTGCGCGCCATGATTTCGCCGAGCAGGCCATCGCTCTTGCCATCGCCATATGCCCACGCTGTGTCGAAGAAGTTGCAGCCTGAGTCGACGGCGAGTTGCAGGGAATCGAGCGATTGCCGGTCGTCGGAACCGCTCCAGCCACTCATGCCCCATAGTCCATAGGCGATGTCGCTGACATCGAATCCAGCTCGGCCCAGCTTGCGATATTTCATAAAAGGCCTTCCTTGAGAATAAGTTCAGCCTCGAAAAGACGTTTTCTCGCGCTGACATCCTAGCAGTTTTGCCGAAGCGCCCGGAATGAAGCCGTGACGGCGAAATGTTGACAGTTGATTTTTCGATGCGAGGTATCGAGATTTTGCGGCCTGCGGATTGCCCTCCAAGTGTTTCAATGAACTTAGATCATAAATGCCGTGGAGGTCCCCCTAATGAAATCGGAATATCCCTGTCCCCCGATGCCGTCCTACCGCGAAGAAGCACTCCGTGCACCTTCATCCCGTTTGACCGACGAAAAAATCTCGGACGACTCCGGCGCGGAAACAAACACCAACAGCGCCCTCGCGCCTGCCGGGTTGAAGAATCCCTTCTGGAAGTAAGAATCGGCGGTGAACACCGTCGAAAAAGCATCCGCGCGAAGCCGCCGCGGACCGGCACTCCTTTGTGCGGCGGTGTCGTCCGGACCCGTGGCGCCGCGATCGCCCGGAAACGTGGCCAGAGAGACGTAACAAGTTACGTCTCTACGATAGGGTTTGCGGTGCTAGCGCAGGACCGGCAGGCAGAGGCAGGGGCGAAGCGCAAACGGCAGCGCTGACATTTCCTGAATTGCGGGGTGCAATTGGGCATCGCGGCAAGGCTCGAGCGTAATCACGAAGGGCAGCGCGCCTTTGTCGAATCCCGGCTTTTGCAGCACGGCATCGATGTTCAATTGGTGAGCCGAGAGGATCGCGGCCAGCCCCGCGATAATGCCGGGCTGATCTTTCACCACCAGCCGCAGATACCAGGGAGTCTCAAAGTCACAGCTTACTTTTGGCGACGCGAGTAGCAGCGGGCGGTGCGGCCCCGATCCTGCCGAAAAACTTCCGGCGGCGAGACTTCCCGCAACAAACATCAANNAAAACCAGATTCAGGTTCCTCTGCACGCGTCCAAAGGGGGACGACACGGGAACCAGGCTGGGTCCAACGTCCGCAAATAAAGTGGTTCCTTTCAAATCGGCGCGGGAGATTTGGCGGATGGTGCAGCCCAGTTCTGCGGCGTAATCGAAGTCGACCGCATCGATGGGGCGAATGGTGCGGGCGCGAATGTCTCCGGGAGAAACGCGGACCTGCAGGCCGGCCAGCGCAAGGATGGAAAGTTTGGCGCGGGCGTCGCCGCCGTCGAGGTCTTCGCTCGCGTCCGCTTCGGCATAGCCGCGGGCCTGCGCCTCTTCGAGAGCCTCGCTGAAGGGAATGCGCGCGGTNNGTTCGCAGTGCGGGGAGAACGGGAACGCCGCCTGCCACGGACGCTCCAAACTCAAGCTGGCAACCGTTCGCACTCGCAAGCTGCAGCAAGTCCGGGCCATGACGGGCGATGAGCTGCTTGTTGGCCGTCACCACGGACTTGCCAGCATTCAGCGCGCCTCGCACCAACTCTTCCGCTGGCGTCAATCCCCCGATCAGCTCTACAACAATGTCGGCGTCGGAGTTGAGAATCGTGTGGAAGTCTTCAGTCCAAATTACGTCGCTCGGTACCCAGGGCTGCTTCTTGCGCTCGAAGTTCCGATTGCAGATGTGCGTCAGGCGGAGCAAGCCGTCGCTACGCTCGCAGAGAATCTTGGCCACGGCGCGGCCCACGGTTCCAAAGCCCACCAGCGCAACCCGGCGCGCGGGAGTGCGATCCCGGGGAAGGGAATCGGGATTAGCGTGCAATGCCTGCTCTGGCGGAGTCTTGTGCAATGTCTGATCTCGAGGATGAAACTCATTTTTATCATACGTGGGATCTGTCGCCTCCGCGAAGTCGAAAGCAAAGAGCGCAGCGCGGACGGCCGACCGCCCTCCCACAATCTCACTACCCCTTTTCAATGAAGGTGTTATGGGAAAACTCATACGACTGCCAGGGAGACTAAGCTCGCGCCCGCACCGACAGGCGCAACGAACAGCTCAGGTCACTCCGGTAGTCCGACGCGGCGGCGGAGGTCAGCAAAGCGCGGGTCGGAGCGAAGGTTATCCAGACGCGAGTCCGTTGGCAGATACTCGGCCAGGTAGTAGGACCGGTCCTTGTAGGATCGGTCGAGCCAGGCGAATGCTTGATCTTTTTCTCCCAGGCCTGCATAAATGACTGCGACGTTGTAGGGCGCCACCCAAGTGTGCGCTGATAGCTCTTTCAAATGATCCAGGATCTTCTGCGCTTCGGCCCGGTTCCCCGACACTGCGTAGGCGTGTCCAAGACCTGACCAAGTCTCACTATTGGACTTTTCCAGTTCCACCCCGCGCTGAAACTCGGCAATCGCTTCCGGCAGGTTTCCTTTTTGCTCATAAGCCCGGCCCAGGAAACAGGCATCAAACCAGAAAGTCGGGTCTAGCTCTTCCAGACTGCGCAAGTTCTTGATCGCCGGATCCCACTGTCGTGTAAAAAGCAAAACCGATCCTACGGCGAAGTTCCCAAGCGAAGAGAGTGGATCGGCTTGCTGGGCTCGCTTGGCTTCCGCGAGTGCCTCGTCCTTTCGACCCATCGGCGCCAGGAGCCAGCTGTAGAACACATGAGCTTCCGAATTGTTGGGATTTAGTTCAATTGCTCGTTTGAACTCGCGTTCCGCGGCGGCCCAATTCCACTCGTACCATTGCATTCCGATCGCTAGTGAAACGTGAGCGTCGGCGTCTGACTCGTCGATCGCCAGCGCCTTCTCAGCCGCATCCCTGGTTTTGGGCCCGGCTTCGCTGGGAGGCATGTACCAATCGTCCTGATTAATGTAGTTGTACGCCAAACCGCTGTAGGCCAGGGCATAGTTTGGATCGACGGCGATGGCCTGATTGAAGTAGTCGATGCCCTTAGCAAATCCGTCTTTCGTATATTTGTTCGTGTAGTACTTGCCTTTGAGATAAAGCTGGTAGGCTTCCGGATTGTCGGTTGATCCTTTGGTCAACTTCTGCTGGTCCGCTGAGGAAAGTTGCGAGCGCAACCGCTGAGAAACTTCCCTGGCGATGTCACTCTGCACGGCCAGCAGGTCTGCCAGCTTGCGGTGGTACTGCTCGCCCCACAGTTGCTTGCCGTTACGAACGTCGTCGAGTTCAACGTCAACGGTAAGGTCGTCACCGCGCTGAGCGACGCGGCCCGTGAGCACAGACTGGACATGAAGTTCGTCGCCAACCTTTTGCACATCCATCGCCTTGCCCTTGTAATGGAAAGCGACACTGTGCGGGATCACCTTCAGACTGGGTAACCGCGCCAGGCTATTGTTGATGCTTTCAGTGATTCCATCGGAAATGTAGTCCGCATCGGGATCGCTGCTCCGATTTTCAAGAGGCAGAACGGCAATGGAGTCGATCCCGCCAGATTTGGATCCTCTCAGATAAATTCCGATTCCGGCGGAAGCGACCACCAGCAGACTGACGGCGATCGCCAAAGCGCTTGTGCGCCGCTTGGTTCCCGGAATTCCCCGCGTTGACAAGAATCCTTCCTCGGCGCGGGGAGCGCCCGAATCAGCGGTGGGCGCGGCACGCGATGCCGAGGTCGTTGCCACGAGCAACTCATGAGACGTCCGTCGCGCTAAGTCCCGGAACTCATTGCTGACATCGCGAGCCGTCTGCACGCGGTGGCGCGGATCCTTCTCTAGACAGCGCCGGATGATGCGGGCCAGATCGCTGGGCAGATCAGGGCGCACGTCTGTCACGGATGCTGGCGTGTCCCGCAGAATTGCAGAGACCAACTCGGCGGAAGAATTCCCATCGAACGGCCGCCGTCCCGTTGCCATCTCGTACAGCACCACCCCAAGAGAGAAGATGTCTGTGCGATGGTCGAGCGGGCGGCCCGATGTCTGTTCCGGAGACATGTAGGCTGGNNTCGAGACCATGACATTGGCCGGCTTCAGGTCACGATGCACAATGCCTTTCTCATGCGCCGCCGCGAGCGCGTCGCCCAGCGCACCGGCAATCTCAACGATCTGTTCAACCGGGAGCCCGGCCGCGGGGATCAGGCGGTCAAGTGGCTGCCCTTCGACGAGCTGCATAGTCAGGAAGTGGACGCCATCGCATTCCTCCACTGAATAGATGGTGACGATGTTCGGGTGGTCGAGTTGGGCAAGGGCCTTCGCCTCGCGGCGAAAGCGCGCGAGCCTCTCAGGATCGTGCGCCATTTCGGCGGGGAGCACCTTGAGCGCCACGTCGCGGCCGAGTTTCGTGTCGGTGGCGCGATACACCTCGCCCATACCACCCGCGCCTAACGATGACTGGATTTCATACGGGCCGAGTTTGGAGCCGGAGATTAGCGCCATCCGGCCGCCATTATAGTCCCATCGAACGGCGTCGCCCTCTTGCCGGTAACGGCTTCGGGAAGTGTGCAAGGCCGCCGATTGCGACCGGATGACGAACTGACTGGAAACTGACGACTACCCGGGGCGGCTTGCCAGGCAGAAGCAGCATCAAAGTTGGTAATATAACGTGATCCCGCCGCAACCAAGGCCAACGCCTTCCTGCGAGGAATCACAAGCGGAACCTTTACTGACGGCGCTTCTCGCCTCTTCATGCCGAGCGCTACGGTCCGCCACCACGCCCGGTTTATGGGAGGAGAATGGATGATTGGAAAGTTCGCGAGCGCGCTGACGCTGCTGGTTCTGACAACTCTGCTGGGAGCGCAAGGATTCGCCCAGGCAACGCTCCCCGGGCAACCTGCCGCGGCGCCCACCCCGGCGGCGCAACAGCCCGCGGCACAGCCACCCGCCGCACAGCAACCTGCGGCACAACAGCCCGCCAGCGGCCAGGAACCCGCCGAGGAAGTGCCTATTTCGCGACGGAAAGCGCGCCCTAAAAACTATAAAAACTGGACCTTCGACGTGGGCCTCGGCGCTAATTTGGACAGCGGCGCGACTCGCTCTTTCGTGAGACAAGGGGGCGGAGTGGCCACCGCCGGTGTGGCTCGCAACGCGAATAAATATCTCGGGCTGCGCGCCGACTTTATCTTTGCCAATCTGCCGCTGCGCGACTCCGTGCTGCAAACGGCGCCGGCGACGGGAGACACAAACAACCTCTACGCCATCACACTTGATCCCATTATTAACGTCCCAGTGAACAAGAGTTTCGGTGGATATATCCTGTTTGGCCCCGGCTTCTATCATCGCGCCGGGAGCCTGAGCGGCGACACCACGGTTCCGGGTTCGGGGTGCAATCCGTTCTGGATCTGGTGGGGTGCGTGCAAGGGTGTCAGCATTCCTCTCAGCGGCGACTTCGTCAACTCTAATCAGAGCGCATTCGGTTACAACTTTGGGGCCGGCGTGACGCGCAAGATGCCGAGTGGCGTGGAGATCTACGGGGAGTTCCGCCTTATGCACGGTAAAAACGGCACCATCACAACCGATGTGCGGCCGATTACGATCGGCGTTCGGTGGTAGGGAGCATGGCTCGGCTACTCGGGCGGTTCTATTCAGGATTAGTGCGGTAACTCCATAGGGTTCCAGCCCGCTGCTGCAACTGCACGAACGATACGACGGGGACGAGCTGCGAAACCGCTGCGCTTGAGTTGGCTGCAACCAACGCTGCTTCAACGATGTGGTGCGCGGGCGCCAGCGAGCAGGCAGGGTCCGTGGCGGCTGCGTCGCCGGCTAGAAGCAGAGCCTGACAGCGGCATCCACCAAAATCTTCCGTGCGCCGGTCGCAACTGCGGCACGGTTCCGGCATCCATTCTTCGCCGCGAAAACGCTGGAATGAAGAAGACTGTTGCCAGATAAATTCCAGCGTTTGTTCGCGGACATTTTCGAATTCGAGCCCGGGAATGACTTCCGCGGCGTGACAGGGAAGGACTTTGCCGGACGGATTGATGAGCATCAATCTATGCCCCCATCCGCCCATGCAGGCCTTGGGGTAACGCGCGTAGTAATCGGGCGCCACCGAATCGATGCGGATGCGTCCGGAGAGGCGTTTTTCCGCGGCGGATACCGCTTCTACGGTTTTTTCGAGTTGCACTCGCGTGGGCAGCAGCGCTGCTCGATTCTCTAATGCCCAGCCGTAATACTGGGTGTGGGCGATCTCCATGCGTTCAGGCGCGAGCTGCTCAATGAAGGAGATCATCTCTTCGAGGTGATCGATGTTCTGCCGGTGGATGACAAGATTCACAGTGAAGGCAATCTTGTGGCGGCGGATGATGCGCGACAGTTCAATCTTGTGGGCGTGCGCTTTAGCTCCGGCAATCCAGTTGGCTGAGTCCTCGCGCGAATCCTGAAAGCTGAGCTGGATGTGGTCGAGTCCGGCCTCAACCAGCGCCTGCAGCCGAGTTTCAGCAAGCCCGAGGCCGGAGGTGATGAGGTTGGTGTAGAGGCCTGCGGCGCGCGCACCTGCGATGAGTTCCGTTAGATCCGGCCGCGCCAGCGGTTCGCCGCCCGTGAAGTGAGCGTGCAGCATTCCCAACTTACCCGCCTGCTGGAGAACGTCGATCCACTCTTCGGTGGAAAGTTCCGAATTTACTGCCGCCAACTCAAGCGGATTCGAGCAATAAACGCAGTGCAGCGGGCAGCGATGCGTGATCTCGGCGATGAGGGCTAGCGGGTTGGGAATCATCGGTGGCGCGAGTGAATCATCCTGTGGATTTCTGCCTGTAATAATTTCGTCAGCGGTGCGGCTTAAGCCCTCTGCACGGTTCGATTCTGGGCTCGAAAGTCCTGTTGTCAGGGGGGTGCCCCCTCCCACCATATTTTCGCAAACTCTCTAAACATGCGGGGACGGCGCATGTGCCCTGCATAGAATCTGCGCAAAAGCTAGATTGCAAATAACTTAGATGCAAAATCTAGGCAACAAAGGACTTACGGTCATTGCAGTCCAGGCTGACTAAACTGCTTCGCCTTGACCATCATGGCCTGATTTCGAGTGGAAGGCAAGGTCGGATGTCACGACGGGGGTGTGGATCGGGACGGTGGTTTCATCGTTCGTATACGGCGCTACGGTGACGGATCCGCGTCGCCTCTACCAGCAATTTTGTGTTGTCGATGGTGTAGACAGCGCGGTAGTCCCCGATACGAATGCGCCATTCACGATCACCGCCTTGTAGCTTCTTGCAGCCTGGAGGGCGGGGATTGGAAGCCAGGTTTTCCAGTCGCGAAATGATGCGCGCGATCAATGGGCTGGACAGCCTTTTGAGTTCCTTCTCCGCACTGGACGTCAGTGCGACGTGATAGCTAGCCATGCAGCTTCGCGCTCTTGATGAGGTCGGACTTCACCCTGTCGAGCGGGATGCGTTTTTCGTGCCGCCGCGATCGGGAGACCAGCACGTCCTCGATGTCCTCCCAGAGTGCCTTGTGTTTCTTGAGGTCGATCACGGCCGCCGTTTTGCGGCCTTTTTCGTCGGTGATGAACTGTATTCCGGTCATGAGGAGAGGTCTCCTGCGTCGTGGGAACCTGTTCTCACCCTAATTTCGACGGCTTGTGCTGTCAACCAAATAGTGGGAGAGCGCGGATGACAGTTTTTTCCCGGCGTGACGCTATTGTCAAACCATGGTAAAAGGTTAAGATTAAGAGCAGGCAAAAACATGGCGACTCTCGATTGGTCTCAATGCCCAGCGGTTGAAAGTGTGCCGGGAAGACTAAGCGGCGCGTGGGTGTTTCGCGATACCCGCATGCCCGTATCCACCGTGTTCGAGAATCTCGAAGCTGGCGCGACTGTAGATGAGATTACGGAATGGTTTGACATCTCGAAAGAGCAGGTGATCGAAGTCTTGCAATTCGCCGCTCGCAGCCTTGCAGCGCCGGTTCCCGCACAGCCGGTAAGCGCGTCTTCCCGAGATGCTCATTCTTTTTGACCATGGCGTACCGGCCCCACTGGTTCCGTATCTGGTCGACCATACCGTCGTCAAAGCAAAGGACCGCGGATGGGATAGGCTTTCCAACGGCGACTTGCTGGCCGAAGCGGAGCGTGCCGGGTTCGAGGTTTTTCTTACGGCTGACAAGAATATCCGGTACCAGCAGAATCTTGCTGGCCGCAGAATAGCTGTTGTGGTGCTGAGCACTCCGCAATGGCCGCTGGTTCGATCCCATGTGGAAAAAATTGCAGCGGCGATTAATGCGGCCACGCCCGGCAGCTATGCCGAGGTGCAGATTCCGCGCAAGTCCTGATGCCGGTGGGTGGCGCCGCTCGGGCGTCCGATAATTAACCGGTGTCGCCCAAGACTCCGCCTCTGCCCATTAATCTAGAAGGGCGGAGGCGCATTCATTGCGGACCATTCCACGCGATCTCTCAGCGCGGGCGCATAATTCTCCACCGTAGTTCTTACCGTCTCCATGAACGAGTGGTCGGCTTCGGGATGGACGCGGATGGATTCCACAGCTCCCAGCTCCCATTCGAGACTGTGGCCGAGGGTTTTCGGTTGGATGTCCTCGACGTCATTTATGTCAGCGAAATGAACGATGCGAACCTCTTGTTCGTATGCGAACATCAGTCGCTTCTTCGTCACGAGATCTTCACGGATAGGAGTTCGCCTGTTGCATCCGGGGATTTCATAGGTGACTGGAAGCACACGTAAGTCGCCGACCGATGCCCGGAGTTTAGCTAATGTCGTTTGGATTGCAACTCCTTCCCGTGGCGGACAGTAGATGCGCCATAAGGCGTGCGATTCGTGGTTAGACACGCTCCAGCAGTTGACGAATGTATGCCAGCGCCACAATCTGATGATTCTTGCGGACCGTTGCATCGCGCTCTCCGGCACTTCCGGCGAAAGAATGTCGGTGAGCGGGTGGCGGGAAATCACATGCGCGAGTTGGTCCCCAGCAAGAGATATCTCCCACGGATCGCCGAGAAGATCCGCTCGCGATAGCCAGAGCTGCTTTTTCTGAAGCAGCCAAACGAACCGCGAGAAACCCATGTAACGCCACACCTTTTCAGAATCGACCGGCGCGCGGTCGTTTGTCATCATTGCGAGTTCCCTATGCTGGATTATCTCCGAGCCAAGCCAAGGGGGCAAGAAACGACTCAGCGATTGAATCACAGTTGGGCGGCGGGGCTGGGTCTAATAATCGACGATGCGCTTGTGACGCAGTTGCTCTAGAAATTGGCTGATGTCGGTCCGAATCTTGGCGGGATCGGCGTCGGCGAACTGAGCTTGCAGTTCTGCGATGATCTGGGCGAAGGTGCGCTGACCGTCGCAGCGCTCCAATACCTGCCGCCCTGTCCCTTGCAGCTTGATTGCGCCTTCGGGAAACAGGATGACACGCTCTTCGTTGCCGGGCTTATTCTCAGCACTAGGGTTTTCTGCTCCCCAGCGGCAACCGGCGGCAAGACGGGGCTGGCTGGAATCTTCGGGAGGGGGCATTAGTGTCGTGTCCCGGAAATATGCTGAATGACTGACAGTGCAAGGGTTGACATTCTCACCAGGTACCTCGGGCTAAAGCCCGCATTCATTTTCACGGCTTACGCGGCGCTGAAGCGCCGCTCTTCCACGGTACTCCGCGCTCTTCCACGGTACTCCGGGCGGCTGCGGCACGGCTTGAAGCCGCGCCCTTTCAAAGCACATCAGACTCGCGCCGCGAATTTGTGGACACATGCTAGCTGCCCTCGATGCGAAAAGTGCCTGGCGGCGGCCATCCTGGCTGCACGTAGGCGAAGTAGAGCGCATCGAGCTGCGCCCACAGAATGTCGCATTTGTCGCGCAGGGCCTGGATCGCCAACTCCTGCTCGGCTCGCGTCTTCGCGTTGTCGAAGACATAATTCACCGCAAACTGCGAATCCTCGGGCGCCTGATAGAGTCTGGCTTCGAAATAGTCAAGACCTTCTGAGAGCCAGGGATAATATTGCCGCAACTTCTCGAGGCGCAGGGTGATCAGCTTGGTGGAAAACAATTCCGTCAGCGAGGAAGCGACCGCCTCCAGCAGCGTCCGGCTGCGAACAATGTTCAAGTATTCGTTGACCGCGAAGCGAGTTGCCGGGAGAATGCCTTGGCCGGCGCGCACCATTTGCGGGTCGAGACCCGTGGCCTCCGCCAACTTGACCCAACGCTTGATGCCGCCTTCGCTGGTGGCATCGCCATCGTGATCGACCACGCGCTTGCGCCACGCCCGGCGGAAGACTGGGTCAGGACCGCGCGAGAGGATGATCGAATCCTTGATGGGGATGACGCTTTGATAGTAATAGCGGTTCAGCGCCCAGGCCTGCAGTTGTCCGCGAGTGAGCTTGCCTTCGTGCATCAACAAATGGAAAGGATGCTTGTGATGGTAACGCTCCTCGCCCGTGGCCTGTAACTGCGCGCGCAATTCCTCGAGCGATAGCAGGTGGGCGGTTTGCGATGTGGTATCGGTTTCTACAGGTCGAACTGCCATCCATCCTCCGCGACTTCCCATCCCGCGTCCCGCACCTGGCGATATTGAGGACTTGCCCCGTCCAGCATGGGATTGGTGTTGTTGATGTGTAGGAATATTTTACGCGGGCGGCGCACTCCCGCCAACTTGGTGAGCGTGGTCTCGACCGGGACGTGGCCCATCTGTCGCGCGGTTTGTCCGGTTTTACCGCCGCCCTGCAAGCGAATGAGTTCGTCGTCGCTCCAGAATGTGCCGTCGAAAAGCAGGACGTCGCAGGCATCGATTTCCGCAAGCAATGCGTCGTCCACTTGAGGCACAGCCGGCATATAGGCGAATCGCGAGCCGGAATTCGATTGGATGAAGAAACCCAGGGAAGCTTCGCCCGGAGAAAGTTGCGATTGGCGTTCTACCGTGACATAGGAGGGATAGTGATCGCTCAACGACCACGGGCGGCAGCGAAGACCGGAATCCGCGCCTTCAGCATCGCACAGAGAAAATTCTTCTCCGGATTTAAAATCGGCCCACTTGGCTTGATCTGGGATACGGTGCAGCATGCCGAACATCGAGTTATCCTCGCGGAGAATGCGGCGAACCGATGCGGTGGAATGGATGCGAATCGGCTGGAGTTCGCGAAGCAGAAGGAGTCCGAGGACGTGATCGAGATCGGCATTGGCAAGCGCTACGCCGGCAATGGGTGAATGGCGCATGCCCTGCCGCGGATGCAACTCAGGCGTGGCTTCGATTTGGGCGCGAAGGTCGGGAGAGGCGCCCAGCAGGAACCACACGACGCAATCCTCGGTGATCGCGAGCTGCGTTTGCGAGCGCGTTTTTCCGTGAAATGTGCCGGCTCTCACGGCGCGACAATTGTGGCAAGCACAGTTCCACTGTGGAAACGCGCCTCCGGCCGCCGAACCAAGAATCCTTACTTGCATCTCCTGTGAGTTTACAACCTGGAATTCGTGCCGCAGATAATTTCGCGAGAACCCCTGCGGACTATTCGACTGGTTGCCGAGGTTTCGCAGTGAGCGCCGTTCATCGAGCCAGGGAGATAGAAACTTGCAACTTCTCCTTGATTTAGGCGCACTAAATGTGAAGGTTCCTGCAACTCCAGAGTGAATTCGCGCCTTTGCTCTGCTTTCTGCTTGTCTTCAAAGCGCTTCCGCTTCATACTGAAAACAGCCCGTCTCACGCGGGTTTTGGCCCTCTCCCGCCCTCCCCGAACAGGTCGTTGTGTTTTGCAGGACTCATCACTGCGCGAAGAAGCGAAAACTACCAGCCAGTAGCCGGCGCTAGCCCTGGCCCGCAGCGGCCGCACAGCGCAACGGATCGACATCCCAAAACGTAGTTCCAGCGGAAAGATTCTCGACTCCGACTTCCCCAGCCATTTCGGTTCCCGGCTTGCCGCACCACACGATGCGGAATTGAGCTTTTGTTCCCTCGTACAGAACGTCGACCACGTCTCCTGGCTTCAGTCGAGCCTCCACGCACTGCAATGTGGCCCCGCGGCCGCTGATAGTGCGCAGGCTGGCGGCTTGAATGAACGGGCGGGAATTGGCGTCCATGCCGTAGATCTGTACGGGAAGCTCAACGAACACACGTGACTGCTGGCGCCGGTCCATGCAATGCTCCTTAAAGGTTTCAACCCGGGTTTCAAATCGGAGTATTAAATCGGGTTCAAGCATCGTAGGCGGGCGGGATAGGGAAACAAAGGTAACCACAGTCACAGACGAAGTGGTGTCGAAAGTTTGCTCGGTTGGATCAGGGCGAGCGCGAGGCCGCTAATCGAGGTCGCCGAGTGAGCAAGCGCCTGGGCCCCGAGGATCGCCACAAGAGCCGCAACCGCCACTGGTCGCCGCCGCGCCCGCGCCGCCTTTGGCCGACATGGCGAAGGTACTCAGCTGCGGGCTCAGCTTCTTACTTTCACACTTGGGGCACTTGGCCTTGTCGCGGCCGAAGACCAACGCTTCAAACTCGTGCTGGCATTCCTGGCAGATGTATTCAAAAATCGGCATGGCCATCACTCCCTTGGACCTGACTACTGCTATTAGAATCAATTCGCGCGAACTTCGCAAATAGGAGCGGTGACGCGTGGCACCTTCCAGTTCGAGAGCCGGCTTCGAAGATGACTTGACCGAGAAGCCACCAATATTCGTGCCCTCAGTTTTCCGGCCGCGTTCCTGGCTGCGAGGCGGGCATACGCAAACTCTCGCGGCTTTTTTTCTCCCGCGCCGAATCGACCTTCCGGCAGCCGAACGGCGGCTCATCGAAGTGGAGCCCGGCGTCCCCGTGCTCTGCCACTGTCACTGGCAGAAAGACCGGAAAGTGCTGACGCTGATCGTGGTACACGGCCTCGAGGGATCGAGCGAGTCGCAATACATGCTGGGAATCGCGCGGAACGGTTTAGCTGCGGGCATGAATGTGATTCGTATGAACCAGCGCAACTGCGGCGGCATGGACCACTGTGCGCCTACGCTTTACAACTCAAGCCGTTCCGCTGACGTGGCGGCAGTGGCGCGCAACCTCCTTGAGCACGACGGAGTTTCCGGTTTCGTTCTCATTGGCTTTTCCATGGGCGGTAATCTGGTTCTCAAGCTGGCGGGAGAGTGGGGAAGCGATGGTCCGGGCGAGTTTCGCGGGGTGGCGGCGGTTTGTCCAGCGGTGAACCTTGCGGCCGGAGCCGACGCGCTGCATGAACCCGCCAATCGGATTTACGAATACTATTTTCTGCTGCAATTGTTCCGGCGGTTCCGCCGCAAGGTGAAGCTGTTTCCGGCCGACTTCGACGTATCGCGTCTGCGCGGAGTCAAAACCCTGCGGCAATTCGACGAACGTGTCACCGCCTACTATTGCGGTTTCACCGGCGCCGACGACTACTACGCCCGCGCCGCTGCCGCCAGCGTTATCGACCGAATCGCGATTCCCACGCTGGTCATTCACGCAGTCAACGATCCGTTCGTTCGCATTTTGCCAGAGACGCGCCAGGCGCTCCTCTGCAATCGCAACATCACCTACATCGAAACTGAGGACGGCGGACACTGTGCCTTCGTCGGCGAGCGCGATGGCGACTCCACCTACGATGGCCGCTGGGCGGAGCGCGAAGTCGTGGAGTTTGCGAAGCAGTTTCAGTAGCCTGTGTGGCGCGGGCACTCCCGCCCGAACAGCCGGCAGCGGATGAGTAGCTGAGGGCCAGTGCGGCTGCAAACCCTATGGCTTCGGCCGCTGGCGAGTTCCGAACTAAGGCTTGCAACTTCCTTGTGGTTGGATTTCGCGGGCAAGAGTGCCCGCGCCACACGGTCAGTTTGCGCTCGCTGGACGCCGAAACCACGCTAGAATGTCGGTGCCGTGCCCCTTCATCCGCGTCCGCAGGCAGGCCAGGATCAGCATGGCGAGGAAGATCGTCAGCAATCCCAAAGATGCGGTGCGGATGTTTTGAACATGTTTGGGCAGGATGGAAACGCGTCCATACACGAATTCAAGGTGCACCCAGTAAACCAGCAGCGAAGCCTGTCCCAACTGAATCAGAGGACTGAGGCCCCACTGTCCGGCGCTTCGCTGTCCTGCGCCCCAGCGGCACCAACCATAACCCGCCGTCAGAATCACGAGCAGCATACCCACACGGACAAGGAAGAAGTTCGGGCTGGTGTGCCAGTAGTCGTAGACCGCGTAAAGCTGATGCGGCTGGGCATCAAGCCAGCGGGAGGCGGCAACGAACAATAAGCCGGCCACGCCCGCCAGAGAAAAAGTCAGAGCCTCGCGTCGTCGGGCCCACTCGCTCTGCAAAATGAATCCTGCGGCCAAACCAGCGAAGGCGAAG